>JAHHTR010000029.1 GCA_020024515.1 Angelakisella sp. | reverse complement strand
ATAAAAATTACATAAAATTTTAGGAATTTTTAAAAAAAATTTGTTTCTAAGTATGGTATTTATAAAATATATTTGTTATAATGTGAATGTATGTTATGTGTGGTATGTTATCTATACTGACACGATACACTAATAATTTTTATTGGAGGTTAAAAAAACATGAGCAAAAAATTTGTTTACATGTTTTCCGAGGGTAACGGAACAATGCGTGAACTCCTTGGAGGTAAAGGTGCAAATCTTGCAGAAATGACTAATATGGGAATGCCTGTTCCACAAGGCTTTACAGTTTCAACAGAGGCTTGTACGCAATACTATGAGGACGGCAAAAAAATAAACGAAGAAATTCAAAAAGAAATTTATGCAAGTATGGCAAAACTAGAAGAAATTGCCGGCAAAAAATTCGGTGATCTAAACAACCCACTACTTGTATCAGTTCGTTCAGGTGCTCGTGCATCTATGCCAGGTATGATGGATACTATCCTAAACCTAGGTCTAAATGATGAAGTTGTTGAAGCTTTTGCCGCTAAAACAAACAACCCACGTTTTGCTTACGATTCATACCGCCGTTTCATTCAAATGTATTCTGACGTTGTTATGGAAGTTGGTAAAGGCTACTTCGAGAAACTAATCGACGAAATGAAAGAAAAAAGAGGCGTTAAACTAGATACAGAACTAACAGCTGATGACCTAAAAGAACTAGCTCAACAATTTAAAGCTGAGTTCAAAGCTAAAAAAGGTTTTGATTTCCCATCAGATCCAAAAGAGCAACTTATGGGTGCTATAATGGCTGTTTTCCGTAGCTGGGATAACCCACGTGCTATATATTACAGAAGAATGAACGATATTCCTTCTTCATGGGGTACAGCTGTTAACGTTCAAATGATGGTATTCGGTAATATGGGTGATACATCAGGTACAGGTGTTGCATTTACACGTAATCCAGCTACCGGTGAAAAGAAACTATACGGTGAATTCCTAATGAACGCACAAGGTGAGGACGTTGTTGCCGGTGTTCGTACACCAAACCCAATTGACGAACTTAAAAACGTTTCAGAAGAATGTTACAACCAATTTGTTGAAATTTGCAGCAAACTGGAAAATCACTACCGTGATATGCAAGATATGGAGTTTACTATCGAAGATAAGAAACTATACATGCTACAAACACGTAATGGTAAGAGAACAGCAGCTGCTGCTCTGCAAATAGCTTGTGACCTTGTTGATGAAGGTATGATAAGTGAAAAAGAAGCTGTACTAATGGTTGACCCAAGACAACTAGACAGCCTACTACACCCAACATTCGATACAGTTGCTCTAAAAGCCGCTAAACCTGTTGCTTCTGCTCTGCCGGCTTCTCCTGGTGCTGCTTGCGGTAAAGTTGTATTTACAGCTGACGAAGCAGTAGAAATGGCTGAAAAAGGCGAGAAAGTTGTTTTGGTTCGTCTAGAAACATCTCCAGAAGATATCCATGGTATGGACGTATCAGAAGGTATCCTAACAGTTCGTGGCGGTATGACATCACACGCAGCTGTTGTTGCTCGTGGCATGGGTACATGCTGCGTATCAGGTTGTGGCGAAATCAAAATGCACGAAGAAGAAGGCTACTTTGAAGTTGCCGGTAAAACAGTCAAGAGAGGCGACTTTATTTCACTTGATGGTACAACAGGTAACATCTATGCTGAAGCTATTGCAACAGTTCCTGCTTCAATCAGCGGTAACTTTGGTCGTCTGATGGCTTGGGCTGATAAATACAGAGTACTAGGTGTACGTACAAACGCAGATACACCACGTGATGCTAAGAAAGCTGCTGAATTTGGTGCAGAAGGTATCGGTCTATGCCGTACAGAGCACATGTTCTTTGACGCAGACAGAATTCCGGCAATGCGTGAAATGATTGTTTCTGAAACAGTAGAAGCTCGTGAGAAAGCTCTTGCAAAACTTCTACCAATGCAAAGAGGCGACTTTGAGGCTCTATACGAAGCTATGGAAGGAAACCCTGTAACAATCAGATTCCTAGATCCACCTCTACACGAGTTCTTGCCAACAGAGGAAGACGATATAGCTCTACTAGCAAAAGATACAGGCAAAACAGTTGCTGATATCAAAGCTATTATTGCTTCACTACACGAGTTCAACCCAATGATGGGTCACCGTGGTTGTCGTCTGGCTGTAACATATCCTGAAATTGCTGCAATGCAAACACAGGCTGTTATTGAGGCTGCTCTAAATGTTAAGAAAGCTCACCCGGACTGGAATATTGTTCCTGAAATAATGATTCCACTAGTTGGCGAAGTTAAAGAATTAAAATATGTTAAGAACGTAGTTGTTGCTAAGGCTGACGAACTAATCAAAGCTGCCGGAAGCGATATGCACTACAAAGTTGGTACAATGATAGAAATCCCACGTGCTGCTATAACATCTGATGAAATAGCAACAGAGGCTGAATTCTTCTCATTCGGTACAAACGATCTGACACAAATGGCATTCGGATTTAGTCGTGATGACGCCGGTAAATTCCTAGGCGCATACTACGACAAAAAGATCTATGAACAAGATCCATTTGCTCGTCTAGATCAAAAAGGTGTTGGTAAATTAATCGACATTTCTTGCAAACTTGGTAGACAAACTCGCCCAGACCTAAAACTAGGTGTTTGTGGTGAAGTTGGTGGTGATCCATCATCTGTTGAGTTCTTCCACAATGTTGGTCTAACTTACGTTTCATGCTCACCATACCGTGTGCCAATAGCTCGTTTGGCTGCTGCTCAGGCTGCTATCAAAGCTGAGAAATAATTTATATAAATATAATATAAAAAATTCCGTCTATTGTGATTAATTCGCAGTAGGCGGATTTTTATTTTACTATTATTTTTTTATTTATTGAAAAAGGCTTTCCTTACAAAATAAAGTAAGAAAAAGCCAGATAGTGATAAATAAGTATTTTGTGTCTATTATTTTTTATTTTTATTGTAAATGATATTGAGACCTTTTAGAAGTAGTGTATTATCGTATATTATATCGTGTTTGCATAGTGGCACAATAGCTTGTGCAAGTCCCCCTGTCGCAACAATAGTTGGTTTTTCGCCAAGTTCTTCTGTTATTCTGTCAATTAATCCGTCTATTGCACAGGCATTACCGTAAACAATACCGCTCTTCATACAGTCCACAGTGTTTTTTCCTATTAGATTGTCAGGGGTTTCTACACTGACTGATGGCAGTTGTGATGTGCCTTTTGCAAGTGTACGTACAGATAGTCCGACCCCAGGCATTATCATTCCGCCAAGATACGACGCATCTTTTGCAATGACAGATACGGTAGTAGCAGTACCCATATCTATAACAATGGCGGGTAATGAATATTCGTTGATAGTAGCAACAGCATCAACCACAAGATCACTGCCAAGTTGAGCAGGATTATCAATCTTTATATTAAGTCCGGTTTTTAGGCCGGGACCTATTACCATTGGTTCTTTACCGATAAGTTTTTTTGCTGAACGTTTAAGTGTATTTGTTATTGGTGGAACAACTGATGATATTATACAATGTTCTAGACTATGTACATCAATGTTGCTAAGTGCCAAAATAGAAGATATTTGCATAGCATATTGGTCATCGGTATAGATTTGTTCGGTTGCCATACGCAAAACAAGTTTTACATCGTTGTCTTCTATACATCCAAGTACGATATTTGTATTTCCTACATCTATGGCTAAAATCATTATCTAGTTTCTCCTTTAATGTTTAATTATATCTTTTTAATATAGGGATAAGTGTTTTACATAAAACAGTGGTTAAAATTGCGGCTACTATTGCCTCAGGAATACCGTTTATACATATAATAGTGGTTATTGCCGCATATATGCCTGTGGTTAAACCGCTTGCCGTTCCATAGCTTTCGCCGAAAAATATGTATATCATATTCATAACAAGAAGTGTATTGGTCATAGAACCCAAAAAGCCGGAAGTTGCAAGTGATAGAACAGATGGCTTTGTTTTGTTTCTTGTTAAAAGCAGATTAATATAGTAGGGTACTACTCCTGTAAGGATACGAGGGACAAAACATATAACCAAGCTCCATAGATTTCCGCTGAATTCAGGTGAAAATGAGTAGAAAGGAGTAAACACAAAAGATGTTAAATTTGGAGCAATTGTTGCCTTGATAAAGCTTGTAAGAGCAAAGATAAAGCCCAAAATGCCACCCTTGACAGGTCCAAGTAAAATTGAACCTATAATTACAGGTATGTGTACAGTAGTT
Source organism: Angelakisella sp. (assembly GCA_020024515.1). Taxonomy (GTDB): domain Bacteria; phylum Bacillota; class Clostridia; order Oscillospirales; family Ruminococcaceae; genus Angelakisella. The sequence goes on along the minus strand of JAHHTR010000029.1, from coordinate 18,924 downwards.
GCATTTACTACACCGAGTGGTATATAGCCAAGTCCGGGAATGGTTGCCAATACTATAATAAGTGTGGCAAACATAGCTAATTGCACCATTTGTTTTGTCTTGTTTTGTTGTTTCATAAATTAACCTCCACTGCTGTTCCATTTATATATGGATATAGCGTAAAATTATTTATAAGATATACCTATATTTAGTTTAAAAAAATACCAAAAAATATAGTCTGTGCAAGTGTCACAGCATTATTTTAATATAGGCATTCTTATATGTTATTATTATACGGTATTTATATTATTTTTTCAATTATATTGGACAAAAAATGCTTTATTACTAAAACAGGAAAAAATATATACAAAGAAAGAATAAAACATTTAATTAAAATATAATTTAAAATACTGCTTTGATGACAAAAAATAGATGCAATTAAGAATCTTGTTGTATAAAATAACTATTTTAGTTTAACAACATTGACAATTATTATTGAATATAGTAATATATAGACAAGCAAAAGAAATATTAGAGAATAAAAGAAATAAAGTAGAAGGAGAAAAGTCCAATGTACTAATTAAGTAAAGAGTGAAGTTCCATTTTAGCTTTCGGAAAAAGTATTTGTAATAAAAACAAATACAGTTGAGTAAGAAAGGAAAAGTCCAATGTATTAGTTTAAAATATACATCAGGTTAGATATCTTATAAAATTTCAATTTAATTTACTTCTATATAATAGGCAGATTTTGTTGAAGGAAAAAGGAGATTAATCCGATGTACTACTAGTGACTAAGTAGAGGAGTTAAATAATATGGATAGTAAACTCAATAAGTTGGAGGACAAAGAACTATTTTACTAAATTTTCGGAAAGGGGTGGTACCAATGTACCAAGAAGAAATAAATTGTGACGTTGTAACTACCACAATTTTATTTGATTGATGGAAACCGTTTAGGTTATTAAAAACAAATAATATATAATATTAAGTAAATTGGGTACGATATTACAATGTTATAATTAGATATTAAGTTGCAATTAGCATATAAAAGCAATTTCTATATATGTTTCTTGCGGAGCATATAAGTTTACTTTTAACTTGATTGTAATTATAAAAATACATAGCCTTTATATAATATGTGGTTATTAGATTGAAGGGGAAGATTTTTAAATAATTTAATATTGCAACTACCTATGTGTGGCGGATTTTGGTTAGTACAAATATAGATAAGTTGAAAAAATGAAAATATAACGAATAGTTGTAAAGAAAATTATTTGTTTATAGGTAAAGTGTTTACAATATATAAAGTTTAGATTGTTTATCCGCATTTACATATAAAAACTTAATAATGATTAATATATCCGCTGATTGTAAAGAAAGTCAGTGGATTTTTTTGTCATATATAAATTAATATAAAATGAAAAAGGCATATAACCAATCATTACTGATAGTTTTATATGCCTTTGATTCCACACAATATTATTTTTTTCGCTTGTTGAGCTTGCTCTTTTGTAAGAGCAGGTACACCTGCTAATTTATATTCTATGTTTAATTCTTTATATTTGTTTTCGCCCATTGTGTGATACGGCAAAACTTCCAAAGCCTTAACATTTTTTAGTGTAGCAATAAATCTACCAAGACTATAAAGTTCTTCTTGATTATCTGTCCAGTTTGGCACTATGACATGACGAATCCAAATAGGTTTATTTTTATCGGATAGATATCTCGCAAAAGCAAGTATATTATCGTTTTTGTGACCGCAAAGCTCTTTGTGTATATCTGTATCAATATGCTTAATATCAAGCATTATAAGGTCAGTATATTCTAACATTTCATCAATTTTTTGACAGAACTCCGTATTTTGCGGATTGTACATAATACCAGATGTATCAAGGCAAGTATGAATACCTTCTGCCTTACATTTTTTAAATAAATCTATCAAAAAATCAATCTGCATCATAGGTTCGCCACCCGATACAGTTATACCACCATTATTACTATAAAAATCTTTATTACGATTAAATTGTGATATGATTTCCTCGCTTGTCATAAGAAGTGCTGTACTGTTATTAATATCCCAAGTATCGGGATTATGACAGTACAGACACCTCATAGGACAACCCATCAGGAAAACAATCATACGAACACCAGGTCCATCAACTGTACCGAAAGATTCTATTGAATGTACTTTTCCTGTCATACTCATAATTAGATATTGTTATGGAATGTTCTGGCGATTACCTCGTCTTGTTGCTCTTTTGTTAGTTTGTGGAAGTTAACAGCATAGCCTGATACTCTAACTGTAAGTTGTGGGTATTTTTCAGGATGAGCTTGAGCATCTAGAAGTGTTTCTTTTGTAAATACATTTACGTTTAGGTGGTGACCGCCTTTTTTTACATAACCATCCAGTAGTGATACTAGGTTATCTACTTGTGTATTGTTCTCTGTATACATAATTATTTTCTCCTTTGCAATTAATTAGTATTGTTACTTTCAAAAGGTAAAATTTATAACTAAACTCTACCTTTTGAAAAGTGTATATAAGTTTATAAATTATTCTCTGTCAAGACCTTCTTGAAGGTTACCCATAGCGTCGCAAGAAGCACAGCCACAGCTTGTGTTTGCCAGATCTTCAGGTTTTAGACTTTCTAGTTCTACGTCTAGTTCTGATACAACTGTCATTGTTTTACCAAGAGCATCAGGAATGATTGAGAATGTATTTGAAATACCGTCTTGTGCATCGCTGAATGGTAGTTTTGATACAGAAGCAAGACTTGCAACAGCACCATGTGTATCACGTCTGTGCATTGGATTTGCACCGGGAGCAAAAGCTTCACCGGCTTTACGTCCGTCAGGAGTAGCGCCTGTATTTTTACCATAAACAACGTTAGATGTAATTGTTAGTATTGAAGTTGTAGCAATACCACCTCTGTATCTGTGGTTGCCTTTTACGTAGCTCATAAATTCGTGTACGATGTTTGCGGCAATTTCGTCAACTCTGTCATCATCATTACCGTATTTAGGGAAGTCGCCTTCTACTTCGTAATCAGTAGCTATGCCGTTTTCATCACGGATAACACGTACTTTTGCGTATTTAATAGCTGATAGAGAGTCAGCAACAACTGATAGACCGGCGATACCTGTTGCAAACCAACGTGTAACGTGTCTGTCATGTAGCGCCATTTGTAGTGACTCGTAGCAGTATTTATCATGCATGTAGTGGATAACGTTTAGTGTATTTACATATACACAAGCCAGCCATTTCATCATTGCTGAGTATTTGTGCATAACTTCATCATAGTCTAGGTATTCAGAAGTGATTGGACGGAACTCAGGACCTACTTGTTTCTTGCTGATTTCGTCAATACCACCGTTTATTGCGTATAGTAGACATTTAGCAAGGTTTGCACGAGCACCGAAGAATTGCATTTCTTTACCAACACGCATTGAAGATACGCAACAAGCAATAGCATAGTCATCACCGTGTGTAACACGCATCATATCATCGTTTTCGTATTGAATAGATGAAGAAGCGATAGAAACCTTAGCACAGAATCTCTTGAATGCTTCAGGTAGTCTTTCACTCCACAAAACTGTTAGGTTTGGTTCTGGAGCAGCACCTAGGTTGTGTAGTGTGTGTAGATAACGGAAAGACATTTTTGTAACCATTGATCTACCATCAATGCCAACACCACCGATTGATTCTGTAACCCATGTTGGGTCACCTGTAAACAGTGCATTGTATTCAGGGGTTCTTGCAAATTTAACAAGTCTCAGTTTCATTATGAAATGGTCAACCATCTCTTGAATTTGTTCTTCTGTAAATGTTCCGTTTGCAAGGTCACGTTCTGCGTATATATCAATAAATGTAGATGTTCTGCCTAGTGACATAGCAGCACCGTTTTGTTGTTTAATAGCGCCTAGGTAAGCAAAGTATAGCCATTGAATAGCCTCTTGAACGTTTTGTGCAGGACGACCTATATCAAAACCGTAGATGTTACCAAGTTCTTTTAGTTCTTTTAGTGCTCTTACTTGTTCAGCAAGTTCTTCACGATGACGAATAACGTCAGAATACATAATTGTTCTTGTTGAATCGTGTTGATATTGTTTGTCTTCAATTAGTCTGTCTACACCGTATAGAGCAACACGACGATAGTCACCAATGATACGACCACGTCCGTAAGCGTCAGGCAGACCTGTTATAATATGGCTTGAACGACAAGCTCTCATTTCAGGTGTGTAAGCATCGAAAACACCTGCGTTATGAGTTTTTCTATGTGTTGTGAAGAATTCAACAACTTCTTTGTCAACTTCATATCCGTTATCTTTACAAGCCTTTTGAGCCATTCTTATACCACCGTATGGTTGTAGTGAACGTTTGAAAGGTTTGTCAGTTTGGAAACCAACAATAGTTTCTTTATCTTTATCAAGATATCCAGGACCATGGCTTGTTATTGTAGAAATAACTTTTGTGTCCATATCAAGAACACCGCCGGCTTCTCTTTCTTTTTTTGAAAGATCCATAACTTGTGCCCAAAGCTCTTTTGTACGCTCTGTTGCCTCTGTCAAGAAATCTTCATTACCATCGTATGGTGTGTAGTTTGCTTGTATAAAGTCGCGTACGTTTATTTCTTTTTGCCAAATACTTCCTTTAAACCCTTGCCATTCTTTTTGCATATTAAACTCCTATTCTGTCAATCAAAAATTGACGATAAAATTTTTACATAGCAATACTTTTTTGAGTATATTAATTAGTTTTTTTACTTACGTTATTAGAATACTATACCTATGTTTTAATGTCAATATAAGTATAGGGTTTGTACACTAATCTTGTATACTTTGTATAATATTTTTTTTTAATATGCTTGAATTTGTATTCATTACACGAAGATTTTTTATATGTTTTTTTAGTTAATATATCTTAAAAAGTATAGTAATATATATATATTGATATATCATTGTTAAATTTTATACAAACATCAAATAATTTTATTAATATACTATATGTAGTGGTATTATAATTTAAATACCACTATTTATTGATAATTATTTTTTTAACAAAAAAATATGGAGTAGAATAAATTCCAGCTCCATAAAAAATTTATAAAAAAATCAATCTTTTTTTAATTTAATTTTTTGTTTGAAAAAACATAAGTGCTAAGTGTGTCAGAATTAAAAGAAACTTGTTTTAGTTCAGGATTATATTCGAATTTAAGTGGATACAAATTATCGTAAATATATCTATATACATAAGAGCCCTCATCAAAAGAAATTTTATTTTCATCTAGATTTACAGTAAGTTTTCCTTTGCTGTCAAACTTACTTTCGGCGGGAAATGAAAGAAATTCAAGCTCTGCATCCGGATTTTCTTTTACAATTTTTTCTATTTTTTCATCAGTTGAATATAAATTTACCGAATTTATTCCCATAATGTTATTTTCGTATGTCCAGTTGTTACCTGTAAAGATAATGTTTTCATTGTTGTTTATTTCGCTTATTCTGTCAAGTTGGCTTTTTCTGAAAATAGGAGACTTACTGTCAACTGCTATTGCTTCACCATTATTTAAAAAATTTATTTTATTATCCTCAATACTGCTATATCCTACTTTTGTATATGGGTTTACAGTTATATTTTCATCTTTTGTTTTTAGATTTATTCTAAGTTTTACAGGCTTTTCATTTATAAAATTTGCACAATCTGTATCAATTTTAACATAGCATAGTCCGTTTTCTTCAATGATTTCGGCATTTTCTATTGAACTGTATCCTGTCAAGGTACGTATGGATATATTCATTTTATCTAAATCTTTTGCTGTAATTTGCATAGGTTTTGTTCCGTCGATTGATATTAATAATGGGAATTTATAGGTGCTTAGCGGAGTTAGCTTATCTGTCCAAATATTAACTCCGTTCATATCTGTACCCATATATACACCGTTTATTTTTGCGGTGGCAGTTGTAGATGTCAGTATAATTGCACAAGCAATACAACATAATAATTTAGTTGCTATTTTAGTTTTTTTCATTAAAAAATCACTCCTACTTTTTCTATTAATTTTATAAAAATATAAATATTAATAAATAAAAAACCTGTAATCTCTATAACTATTATTTGCGGATAACAGTTATAAAAATTACAGGTAAATTTTGTTATTTTTATAGGCTATTTTTTATAATAAATTTTCTTCCAAGATAGTTTTTGCGGTTTCGGGATCATTCATCATCATTAATATATAATAATCGCCAAGTTGATATATTTCTCCGTTTACAGCAGTGTTATAAGAATTATAAATATCATAGTTTCTAAAATGATTTATTCTTGCAAGTTTTATATTTGTAAGCGCTTCGATTGTTTTGTTTTCTTTTCCTGGAATTGGTTTCATAATGATAAGGTCATCTATACCAAATCGACCATCAGTATATTTTCCCCAAACTTCCAAGTAGTCTGTTGATTCAATATAGAAATCAGTAAAAAGGCTTTCTTCTGTGGCTTCTTGCACACCTATTGTGGATATATTAAAGTATATATCATTCAGTATTGTTGTAGGAGTGGTTTTGTTTTCATTTTGAACATCGTCTTGCATAGTGTATTCTTCCGGAGATGGTAGTGCATACATTGATGAAAAGTTTTGCAAAGCAAAAATAGCAATGACAATTATTAATGAAAAAAATATTATAAATTTTTGCATAAAATATCCTTCCTAGTCTATAAAAAAACAAAGTAATTATCTTTTTTAAGATAAAATTTAATAACATAGCTCTGTTAAGTATATCATAATAAGAATAAATTTTCAATAAAAACAAAACATCTATTTTGTAAACAAAAAACATTGTTAAAACTATAAAAAATAGCTTCAACAATGTTTTTTATATTGATATTATTCTTCGTGAATATTTATGGCAATATTTAGTTCATCAAGATTTTTTTGTTCTACTTCTGATGGGCAAGCAGTCATAAGTTCGCTTGAATTTTGAACTTTAGGGAAAGCGATAACTTCCTTGATATTGCGTTTTTGCAGAAGCAACATAACAAGTCTGTCAAGACCGAAAGCCATACCGCCATGTGGTGGAGCTCCGTATTTAAATGCGTCTAACAAGAAACCAAATCTTTCGTGAGCTTGTTCTTCTGTAAAGCCAAGAGCTTTAAACATCTTCTCTTGCATTTCAAGGTCATTGATACGTATACTACCGCCACCTATTTCGTAACCGTTCATAACTATATCATAAGCTCTTGCACGGCAATTAGCAGGGTCAGTTGTTATATTTTCAAAGTCGCATAGCATAGGAGAAGTAAATGGGTGATGTTTTGCAACATATCTGTTTTCTTCTTCGTCATACTCAAATAGTGGAAATTCTGTAACCCATAATAGGTCAAATGTATCAGGCTCTATCAGATTTAGTTTTTCGGCAAGGTGATTACGCAAAGCACCCAAACTGTCGAATACAACTTGATTTTTGCTGTCGGCAACTATAAGTATAACGTCGCCTGTCTCTGCATCCATTTCTGTGCGGATTGCATTTATTTCTTCTTCGCTTAGGAATTTTTCATAAGATGATGCAACGTTTTCTTCTGTAAAACGAGTATATGCAAGACCTTTTGCTCTGTATGTTTTAACGAAGTCAACAAGTTTGTCTATTTCCTTACGTGTCAGTGTTGATACAGCATTTTTTGCAACTATTGCACGAACAGAACCACCCTCGGTGATTGCACTGTTAAATACTTTGAATTCAGTATTTTTCAGTATGTCGCTCAAATCGTGTATTTGCAAGTCAAAGCGAGTATCGGGTTTATCACTGCCGTATTTTTCCATAGCTTCTTTGTATGGTATACGTTTAAATGGTGTTTTAATGTCTTTGTTTAGTATTTCTTTGAATACACGTTTTAAAAAGCCTTCGTTGATTGTCATTACATCATTTTCGTCAACAAATGACATTTCAAGGTCAATTTGTGTAAATTCAGGCTGTCTGTCTGCACGCAAATCTTCGTCACGGTAGCAACGGGCAACTTGCATATATCTGTCGTAGCCTGACAGCATCAATAATTGTTTGTATAGTTGTGGAGATTGTGGTAAAGCAAAGAATTTACCGGGTTGAACACGTGATGGTACTAGGTAGTCTCTTGCACCCTCAGGAGTACTCTTTATAAGAGTAGGTGTTTCTATCTCAATAAAACGTTCTAGGTCATAGTAGTCTCTTGCACATTTAACGATTTTGTGACGCATAATGATAGCATCTTGCATTTCGCGTCTACGCAAATCCAAATATCTGTATTTTAGACGAAGTTCTTCTTTTACGTTTGTTGTGTCTGTTATTTCGAATGGAGGAGTAGCTGCTTTTGCAAGAATACGTAGCTCATCAACATATACTTCTATATCGCCGTTAGCAAGTTCAGCATTTTTGCTTTCACGTTCACGAACTATACCTTTTGCCATTATTACAAATTCACTTCTTACAGATTGTGCTTTTTCACGAAGTGTTGTTTCTGTTTCATCATCGAAAGCAAGTTGTACAATACCTGTTCTGTCTCTCAAATCAACAAAAACAAGCATTCCTTTATCTCTTATTTTTTGTACCCAACCGCAAACAACAACTTCTTTGCCAATGTTATTTTTTGTTGTTTCTCCGCAGTAGTTGGTACGTTTTAGTCCTTCCATTGTATCTGCCATTTTTCTGTTTCCTTTCGTATCATTATATAAAAACTATGATTGTCAAAACAATTATAGTTTTTCTGCTACGTCTGCAAGTGCCGCATAGCTGCTGTCTATAATTACTTCATATATTTTGTCGCTGAAATCATTGCCTATGCTTATTTCGGTAATATTACCGTTATACATACATTTTAGCTGTGTTGTTTCATTTTCAAGTTCGTTATCGCCGATAACCATTGTGTACTTAGCACCTATTTTGTCTGCATATTTCATTTGTGCTTTTAATGAACGTCCAAGCAAGTCGCACTGTGCAGAGAAGCCTTCCTCACGCAAGCTGTTTGCAAGAACAAATGCCTTAACAGAAGCTTTTTCGCCAATTGGCACAATGTATACATCACAAGTTTGTTTTTCTGGGAAGTCTGTCTTTTGGTCTTCCATTATCATAAGTATTCTTTCAATACCCATAGCAAAACCTATGCCTTCAAGGTTTGGACCGCCTATTTCTTGCAATAGTCCTGCGTATCTACCGCCACCGCCGGCTACTATATCGTCTCCGTCTTTGTCCTTACAAATAAATTCAAAAACTGTGCGTGTATAGTAATCAAGTCCACGTACGATAGTTGGATTTACTGTATATTCTATATTTGCACTGTCAAGTAAAGTTTTTACTTCTTCAAAGTGATTTTTACAGTCATCACATAGATAATCAAGCATTAATGGAGCATTCTTTGTTATCTCTTTGCATTTTGGCTCTTTGCAGTCAAGTATACGCATAGGGTTTTTGTCAAATCTTTCGTGGCAAGTTCCGCAAAGCTTTTCTTTATTTTCTGCAAGATATTTTTTCAGTGCTTCATGATATTTTTTTCTGCACTCAGGACAGCCTATACTGTTTATTTCCAAACGTATATTTTGGATATTAAGAACATTATAACACTCTCTTGCAAGAGAAATTATTTCGGCATCGGCAATAGAGCTGTTTGTTCCATACATTTCCACACCGAATTGATTAAACTCACGAAAACGTCCTTTTTGTCTTTTTTCATATCTAAAACAGTTTATCATATATGAAAGCTTTAATGGTAGAGCATTATTAACAAGTCCATTTTGAATAGCCGCACGTGCAACACCTGCTGTTCCTTCCGGACGAAGTGTTATGCTACGGTCACTTTTATCAAGGAAAGTGTACATTTCTTTATTTACAACGTCAGTTGTTTCACCAACTGAACGTAAGAATAATTCTGTATGCTCAAAAGTCGGTGTTCTGATTTCTTCAAAACCAAATAAATTAGCTGTTTCAAGCAAAGTTTTTTGTACATACTGCCATTTGTAGCTGTCACGTGGTAGAATATCCTGTGTACCACGTGGCGCATTTGTAATTATTGCCATATTTTCTCTCCTCACATTTAAATTTTGTGTGTAAATTAAACTTGAATTTTGTGTTATTTTCCTTATATAATATAATTACAGAGTAATTTGAATATTGCTATACTCAAATACTCTGTATTTTTTAAATTTGCTATTATTCAAGGAAATAACATAATATATAAATACTAGACAATTATACTAGACATAAAAAGCAATGTCAACAAAACAGCAGTATTTATAATTATCATTTTTTAGGATTAACAATATCACGCCAGTCAAGGTCACCGTTTTCAAGTGCGTGGATAAGTGCTTCTGCGGTTGCAATGTTTGTAGCAACCGGAATATTATATACGTCACATAGACGCAAAAGTGTTGCTTCGTTTACTTCGTTTGCTTTTGAACTGATAGGGTCTCTAAAAAACAGCACTAGGTCGATTTCGTTACAAGAAATACGTGATGCTATTTGTTGGTCACCGCCCTGTGTACCAGACATAAAGCGGGTAATATTAAGCCCTGTTGCCTCCCCTACCATTTTGCCTGTTGTACCGGTTGCGCAAAGGTTGTGTCTGCTCAATATTCCACAGTAGGCAATACAAAATTGCACCATCAATTCTTTTTTTGCGTCATGTGCGGTTATTGCTATGTTCATTACTAAAAGCTCCTTCCATTATATGCGATTTAATTATTTATATAAAACTAAGTCGATATCCTCGCCTAAAAGTCTTCTAGCAAGGGCATTTGCCTCAATTTTTAATTTATTTAGGTATTGGCATGGTTTGGTTAAACAGTTTATATTATCCAGTGGCAATGCACCAAGTAAAGAAGTTCCCACCATATCAATAACCATATCTAAGTCTTCTACACCACAGTCATCATCAAGAGATAGGGGTATTTTGTTTATTACTAATTTTGTGTTTTTATAATTGTGTTCCATAAATATCTTGGCAATTTTTCCTGTTGCTCTGACATCTGCTATTTGTGGCGTTACCGTAAATATTGCCATATCAATTACAGTAGATATACTTTTATGCAAATCTGTAAATCCGGTAGGGCTGTCTATAATAAGAATATCGAATATGGTTTTGTTTTTATTAATAAATTTAATTAAGGTTTCATTATTATAAACATAATTATAGTCTGTTGGTGCACAAATATACCAAAACTTCATATTTTTGGTTTTTATGATAGCTTCTTCTTGTTTAATATTTTCGTCTAAAACATCACCTAAATTATAAAGAATAGGTGCGTTATCGTTTAGTATTAAATCAAGAGAGCCTAACCCACAAGATGTTTCTATCAGTAGTACTTTTTTTCCGAGTTTTGCAAAGCTGTTTGCAATGGATAGTGCAACTGTTGTCTTTCCAGAACCGCCTTTTCCTGATACTATGAGAAAACTTTTCTCCAAATAATTATACCTCTCTCTGTATAAATTCGTTATTGGTCACAATAAAACGTCAACAACAATATTATACTCTTGTAATCTGTGTAAATCAAGTTAAATTTTAATAACTATTTTTGTGCAAAATATTAATAAGTTGGAAATTATTTTAAGATAATAGCATTGAATTTTATTTCATAATAGCTTATACTTATAACATAAATTATTGTTAAGGAGTATATTATTAATATGAAAAAAATAGTAGCACAAGAATTAATAGAGTTTATAAATAAAAGTAAAAGTACATTTCATGCAATAGAACAAATGAAATCAGAGCTTACTAAGAATGGTTTTAACGAACTGTCGGAGGCTGATGAGTGGAAAATACAAAGAGGAGGAAAATACTTTGTAACACGTAATGACTCCTCTATAATTGCGTTTAGAATGCCTATGGAAAAATATAAAGGTTTTCAGATAATGGCAAGTCACAGTGACGCACCGACATTCAAAATAAAAACAAATCCTGAAATAAGTGTTGAAAATAAATACATAAAGCTAAATACTGAAAAATATGGCGGAATGCTTATTGCACCATGGTTTGACAGACCTCTTTCCGTTGCCGGAAGACTTATGGTAAAGACATCAAAGGGTATAAAGACAGTCCTTGTAGATGTTGACAGAGATATTTTGCTAATACCAAATCTTGCTATACATATGAATCGTAAGGCAAATGACGGATATACATACAATGCACAAAAAGACACACTTCCATTATTTTCAACATCAAAAGAAAAGGGCGGTTTTGATGAATTGATTGCCAAAACAGCAGGTGTTAAAAAAGAAGATATAGTTTCAAGTGAACTATATCTATACAATCGTGAAAAAGGTTTGCTATGGGGTGAAAACAATGAATTTGTATCATCACCGAGACTTGACGACCTAGAATGTGCATTTGCATCATTAAAAGGTATAATTGACGGTAAAAGTAAAAATAATGTAACAGTACATGCTGTTTTCGATAATGAAGAAGTAGGCAGTGGCACAAAACAAGGTGCGGCAGCAGGATTTTTGCAATCTGTTTTGAAGAGAATAAATATGGTTGATGGCAGAAATGAGGAGCAATATCATATTTCTCTTGCCAATAGTTTTATGATATCTGCAGACAATGCACATGCACTACACCCGAACTATACAGAACTAAGTGATCCGACAAATAAACCTTTTATCAATGACGGTGTTGTAATAAAATCCAGTGCAAACCAAAAATATACAACCGATGCAGTATCAGAGGCAATATTTAAAATGATATGTGATAAAAACAATATTCCTACGCAGACATTTGTAAATCGTTCGGATATGTTGGGTGGTTCTACACTCGGAAATATATCAAATTCACAAGTTGCACTGAATACTGTGGATATTGGTTTACCACAACTTGCAATGCACTCACCGTTCGAGACTGCAGGTGTAAAAGATATAGAATATCTTGTAAATGTTGTAAAAGCATTTTTTGATAGTTCTATATCAGTTTCAAATAAAGAATTTAATATAATATAAAAATAGAATATTAAAGAAGATTTAGAATATTATGAATAAAATTTTGTAAAAAGCCTATAATCTTTAAAAGACAATGAGTATATGAAAAATATATTCTTGTAAAATAAAAAAGACGAATGGAGAAATACAAAATGGAGATAACAGATATTAAGATTCGCAAATTATTTGAGGACAATCGTCTATGTGCACTGGTATCAATAACTCTTGACAATGCTATAGCAATCCACGACATAAAAGTAATCAGAGGGCCTGAAAGACTGTTTGTGGCTATGCCAAGCCGAAAAGATGATACAGGTGTTTACAGAGACGTTGCGCACCCAATAACAGCCGAGGCACGTAGTTTATTGGAAAATGCTGTTTTGGAAAAATATAATGAAGAGCTTGAAAAAGCAAAAGATCCAAATAAAGAATATGTAGAATAAACATAATAATTACAAAAAAGGCTGAGGAAAAAATCCTCAGCTTTTTGTATTAAAATTCAATATATTCTCTCCATTTTTGTGTATCATCAATATAGATATCGCAAAGAGCTTTGATTTTTTCTTTATTGCTTGTTGCATATATATCCTCTACACCGACAACGGTATATCCACTTTTTTTTGCTGTGATTATTGCGTGCAAAGCATCTTCAAATATAAAAGTGGTTTCTTTGGTTGTTCCAAGTGTTTCCAAAGCTGTATCATAAATTTTAGGAACGTTCTTGTCAGCATCGACTTCTGTACAGGTATATATACAGTCAAACAGGTCATATACATTATTACGTTTAAGTGCCTCAACAACAAGATGTTTATCGGTAGCTGTTGCCACAGCCATTTTAATGCCTTTGGCTTTCATTTCCATAAGCATCTCGTATATGCCTCCTTTTAGTTTTGCTTTTGTAAAATAAAAGTTTTCCACCATTTGATTTATTTCATCAATAATCGCTTGTAAAGTTCCATCTATGCCATATTCTTTTATATAGAATTCGGCACTGTCTACAATGCTCATATTTAAAAATTTCTGATTTAAATCTTCTTTTGGTGTTATTCCTTTTTGCAATAAATAATTATTACCTGCATTGTGCCATATCTCCATAGAATCCATAATGGTGCCGTCCATATCAAAAATTGCACCTGTAAGTTTCATAAAGTAAAGTCTCCTGGTTTTTTATTTGTTTTTCCATTTAATTTGTATAACGTCACCATCATTTAATTGTTCCAAATATGAAGGATTTGATGTGCCATTAAGCAGTAGTTCCACATTTTCCATTGGTTTTGTTGGGTCAATATCAATATAGTTCAGCATATCCAAAAACAGATATGGTGTTTTATCGGCTTTTGCTGGTAGTAGTATAAGTTGTCCGTTAAGTGTTACTTTTATACTTTTTGCGGATATAAAAGTCGGTATATTATAATTTGAATTATTTGTGTCAGATATAGTTTGAGTATTATTTTGGATATTGTCATAATTTTGTGTAGCCTGATTAGATGTTTGTTGTGTATGCTCTGTTATTATATTTTCATTGTTAATATAGTCAGATGTGTTTTCTTGTTTAACAGTACTTGTAATTGACTGTTGAATATTTTGTTCTATGGTTTGTGGTTCAGTATATGTTGTTATAGTCATATTGTTTTCTAGAAGTAAATCAGTTGTTACAATTTCACCGTTGCAAATATACTTATGGAAATCTAAACCATAATTATTACATAAATCACCGAAGGTTAAAAGAGAAGAAACCTCAATTTTATCAAAATCGTTTATTATTGTATTACTATCTACCGTAATACCGTTAATACTCGCCATTGTACCAAAGTTATAATTGGTATTATCAACAAATACTGTGCCACTTTGTAATTTAATGTAGTCAGAAATTTTAACACAGGCATCTTCCCCTTGTGGAAAAGTCTTCACTTCTATCCTATCCCCATTATTCAAAATAGTGGAAATATGTGCAGTATTGCCATTTATCAGTATTTCTGCTGATTGAGATAATCCACCACGAACAACAGTAGTCTTGTCATTTAATGAAAAAGTAATACTTTTACCGTTTTTACCCATAATGGCTGAATATTTAATACCTGACATCAGTAGTGCATTCATAACAGTGCACCCTGATGTTTTGGTAAGTTTTAATTCTTCGCCGTTTACTGTAACCACTATATCGTCGTCGGTTATAAAGTTCATAGCTGATATTGCAATACCGAGTGGTGTTGCAAGCTCCGGATCGTTGGCATCAATATTTCCGACAGTTTGTTTTTTCATATAGTTACTGCCACCGACAGCTATTTTGTTTTCGTTTATTTGTAGTTTTTCGGATAAATATTGTACAAGATTCGGTGATTTACTGCCACCACCTACGAGGAATATAGCAGCAGGTATTTTACCGTTGCAGTCAAGAATTCTTTGAGCTATCTCGTTTGCGATATTTTGCACAGCAGGTTGAGTATATTCAAGTATGTTTTCTTTGCTTTCGATAGCTTCAATACCGAGAATATTTGTATAGTTTATGGGAGTGACACCTGTAAAAAGAATTTGTTTAATTCGTTCTGCTTCGTTAAAGTCCACAAGTAATTTTTGCATAATTGCTTCTGTAACCTCGTCACCCGCAACAGTTGCCATTGTATAGGCTGTTATACTTCCTTCGTTTGATATAGCTATATCCGATGTGCCTGCACCTATATCAACCAAAGCAAGATTTAAAAGACGTAGTTCCTGTGGAATAACCGCATTACTTGCAGCAATGGGTTCAAGTGTCATATTAATAATATTAAGTCCTGATTTATTCATTGCAGAGCGAAGACTGTCTACAACAGGGTTTGGCAAAAAAGTTGCAATTATGTCAACTTGTATTTCTTTGCCTTTGTGACCGAGAATAGTTGACATTTTGTAATTATCAATATAGTAAGTAATAACGGAATAACCAACGCAAATCATATTTTGTTCTTGATTATTATTGTCATCATTTTTATAGATATTTTCCTGTGCAATCGCAATTGCATTCATTTCAATGTCTTTTATTTGTTCGTTTGTAACAGAGATATTTGGGTTTATTTCTGTTTTAAAGGTAGATTTAACAGTTTTCAGTGAGCGACCGGCAGCTGCAACATATACATCTGCAAGTTTAAAGCCCACAGCATCTTCAAGTTTTGTTTTTATTTCTTTTACAATATCGACTACTTGTTCAATATCCTCTATTTGCCCATCAATCATAGCACGTTTTTTATGAGGAATTTTTTCCATTGCCATAACATTAAATACATCGTTATCACGATATCCGACAATACCAATAACTGAACGTGTGCCTATATCAAGTGAAAAAATATATTTACTTTCTAATTGTTCTGTTGTATTCATTTTACACCTCACAACATTAATTCTTATGAAGATATTAATGTAAATTTTTAATATCATTCAGCATTTCACGTTCTTTGGTAAATATATAGCTACATAGTAAATCTGTTTGCTTATCATCATTAAAAGAAAATGAACAGCCATATTTTGTATTTTGTTCAGATATTATTTCTATTCTTTCAATAATGATATTTATCTGAAGAACTTGTTTATGGATAGGCATATTAATAATAAATTCTTGTTTATAGGTGAATTGGACATCATTATTAACAGGTGAAAAAAGCAGTCCGCTTAAACTGATATTTTCAAGATAAACCGGTATTGGCTCTTTGCTTTGATCAGGTTTTTTATTGGTATCGTTTATATACATAAGTTGAGTGGGAATATTATTTGTATTTACTCTGAAAAAGTTGCGTCTTTCAACTTCTTGCAAACTTTCTATTTCGGTAAGCTTCATTTTGCTTTCTGAGGATATATATATTTTTCCCTGTACTATAATAAAATGTTTGCCTCTGCGAGTAGATATTTTTATGGGTGTGTTTATTGGTAATATCGGTAATAAATCATTATAAGACAAAATTTCAAAAAAATTCTCTGTTATTCTGTTAATAGTACCTATACTTATCAATTTATTCTTACTGTTCCTTATTTCACAAAGAGCACCTTCAAAGTACTCAGCCATATTATATATATCCATTTTATATAAAACTCCTTAATTGGTTATTTGTTTATTTGAGAACCTGAAAGATTTTCATGAATTTTATATAGTTCTCTTGCTACTGCTCGCTTATCAATTTTTTCAATAGATTCGCTATCTGATTGAGAGATTGTTTTTATTTCGTTAGAAATTTTTAATATTTGGCTATAAATTGTTGCAACCACTTCGTATAATTCGGGTGGTATGTTTTTTCCTACTTCCAGCATACACAGTAAAGACGCTGTGCTGTCATCACGAAAGATAGGTATTCCTCTTTTTTCTGCAATATCTATTATTTTTTCTGCAATGGAACCATATCCGGAAGCGATGACAACAGGTGAGTCGCTACTATCCGGACGATATTTCAGAGCAACGGCTTTTTCTTGTTTTTTATTAGATTTTAACATTTATTCCAGTCCTTTTGTGTGGTAGTGTTTTAAATACTTGCATTAATGAACGTTGTCTTTGCATATCTGAAACTTTTATATCGCTAAATGTATAGCCCGTTTGCTCTATCGCGTTTTTCAGTGATTTTTCCAAAACCATAAATTCTTTAACGTGTTGATAAGGGCAAAGCAGTTTCAGGTTAATTTTCTTTCCTACAACAAATATTTCAGATTCAAATTGACCTATGCCTTCAACATCAAATTCTATTAATATGTGCATATTATCTTTGGATTTCCCCATATCTTTTGGGGATTCTTCTTCGCTGTTGGGATCTATCCACATTTCAGCAAATGCCTTTGTATTGCCGTCATAAACAGGGACAATAAAGTGTAAAAGCGGTGTAAAGTTGCATGGCGAAGATAATAAACTATGTATAATTTTTTCAAGTCTTTCGCTATTTGCAAGTGTCAAGTCTTCGTTGGTAACTTGCTTGCCCAAAATATTTGACAGGGTATCAAGAACTTGTGATTTGTCGTTAGCAGTATTAAAAACTTCTTCTAAGTGTTCTTTTAGAAGTTTCATAAACAGAGCACGTTGTTCAGAACCATTCAAAAGCGTCATAAGATAACCGACAGAGTCTTGCAAAAAGTCTGGATTATCACTGAAACGTGATAGATTATATATGATTAAAGGGATAGCTCTTTGTAGTTTTGGGGTGAACAGAATACTTGACTCTACTTCGTTTAATAATTCCAGTGTTTCGGATTTTAGTGACGAAAAGTGTGTAGCCGCATCATTTTGCGCAAATTTTTGTGCAAGCAGTTCCAACTTTGAATTTAAAGAGGCACTGCCCTTTAAGTTATTTGCTAAAAATTCGAGATTATTTGATAAAGATTGTGTAATTTCTTGTTTGTCAACTAGTCCGTTTAGTGATTTTAGAAAAGCGGATATGGCAGCTTTTGTTTCTTTTTGTGTATTTGTATTAAGTAAATTTCGTAAAAAGTCGAAAAGCTCACCTTTATAAGAGGTAGAAGTACCTTCTTGCCTTAAAAGTTCAGCTACAATTTCATCGGGATTTACAAGTAAAGCATCAAACATTTCTTGAATTTCGTTTGTAACAGTGTTATTGTGCCCAGGTATAAGTGAAATGAATTCTTGAAGTAAATATATATTTTTAAGGAAGTTTACAGCAACAGATGGATCACGCAAAAGACTTGTGAGTGTTGATGGCGAATTTTGTCCCATTAACAATTGGTTAGTGTTTGACTCCATTTGATTTTGGTTATGAGTCTGTATAACTTTCTGTGTTTCACTTATTTCAAGCGGTAATGATACATCTTGAATGGGTCGATGACTCGGAACAGCTGATTTATCAAGATATGGTGTGCTAATTTTTAATATATCGGCCATTGATGTCTCCTTTATTGTTTGAAACTGAGATTTATATTTTGTATGTTGTAAATTTTATTAATTTATGTAATATAACTCATCAAATAAATTTTTTTTACATAACTAATTATATTATAATACAAAACTTTAAATATGTCAATACTTTTTTTACTATTTTATAAAATTATTTTATAAA
>JAHHTR010000028.1 GCA_020024515.1 Angelakisella sp. | reverse complement strand
CCATGTAGCAAAGATTTTACGAGAAAAAATTGATAATTATATAAACATTTATATGCCTAAAAAAGTTATTTTAGATTTTAAAGATTTAGATTTTATGGATTCTTCAGGTATCGGATTTATTATGGGAAGATACAAACTTTTATCGGAAATTAAGGCAAAGTTATATATCATAAATATGTCTGAGGACTTTAAGAAAGTAATGAAATTGGCAGGACTTGAAAAATTAAATATTAATTTGGAAAATGGAAGTGAAGAAGATGAAAATAATCAATAGTACAAAAATTATATTTACTGCAAAGAGTGAAAATGAAAGTTTTGCGAGAATGGCTGTTACTGCATTTATGTCAACAGTTGATCCAACGGTAAATGAGTTGTGTGATATTAAAACAGCAGTTTCCGAAGCTGTTACAAACTGTATTGTACATGGTTACAACGAAAAAAAAGGCAATGTTACAATATATGCCCGCATAAATGATAAACGTAAAATAATAATAACAATAAAGGACAAGGGGTGTGGCATAGAGAATATAGAAAAGGCACAAGAACCGTTATATACAACATGTACAACAGGAGAGAGAGCAGGACTGGGTTTTGCACTTATGAATGAGCTTTGTGATAAAGTTGTCGTACACTCTATATTAAATAAGGGAACTACCGTTACTCTACATAAACAACTTCAATAGTATACATAAATACAAATAGAGGTGATTTTTTATTAATAGCAATCTATTGGAAAAAGAGTTGTCACTAGATGAAATGGTAGAGAAGAATTTAGGCTTGGTTCATTCATGTGTTCATCGTTTTACGGGTAGAGGAATAGAGTATGATGATATGTATCAGGCTGGCTGTATGGGACTTGTAAAAGCTATCAAAGGTTTTGATAAATCACGAGGTATAATGTTTTCAACGTATGCTGTGCCTGTAATTTTGGGTGAGATACGCAGACTTTTTCGTGATGGAGGAACAGTAAAAGTAAGCAGAAGTGTAAAAGAACTTGGATTAAAAGCGGTTCGTTGCAAAGAGTACTTAGAAAAGAAAATGGGTAGGGAGGTTCATATATCGGAAATAGCAAAAGAATTGGAGGTGTCGGAAAATGATGTAACCGAAGCTCTGACTGCAACAATGCCGACTGTTTCTTTGACTGTTAATGAAGACGAGGGTGGCGGACAGATGGATATTCCGACGGAATATCTTGATGATCACTTGTCAGATGTATTATCGTTAAAGCAACTTATTTCCGAACTTCCGAGTCAAGACAGAATGATAATTTATTATAGGTTTTATAAAGAATATACACAAAGCAAAACGGCAGAAAAACTCAATATGACGCAAGTGCAAGTATCCAGAAAGGAAAAGAAAATACTTAAATTTCTATATCAAAAATTAAATTCATAACAAAACCCTTCTTATATTATTACTTATAACGTAAGAAGGGTTTGTCTTATCTATCTTCAATTTTTTTATAGTCTTTGTGTTCTTGTATGTTTATATAAGTAGGACGAATGATTTCTCCCATATTTATTAATTCTTCTATTCTGTGGGCACTCCAACCGGCAATTCTTCCGACAGCAAAAATAGGTGTATATAGTTCCATAGGTAAATTCAACATTTTGTAAACAAAACCGCTGTAAAAGTCAATATTTGCGCTGACACCTTTATATATTTTGCGTTCATCGGAAATAACCTGTGGAGCAAGTTTATCAACCAAAGTATATAGTCTATATTCTTTTTCCATAATTCCTCATAGCCGGTATTGTTTTTACCCCTCTGACTATATCTTTTATATTGTATCCTCTGTAATATGGTTCACCTTCATCAGGCAATATTTCATCATTTACTGTTTTGGTCGCATATATTTCGGATATTTTAGTGAGCCCTGCAAGCACACCTATGCCGTTTATGTCTCGTAACCCTCTTTTAATATCAAATTTATTATAATTTCCCGATGCAAATTTACTTGTAGATATACTTAGTTGTGTCAGTTTTTCAATTTCTTCTGTTACTAATGAATAATAAGGATTATTAGCCATAAATGTTCCTCCTAAATATATTTTTGCAAGTTTAAAATTATAGATTATTTATCAATATTAATTAAAAGTATTCTCTATTTTAATAAATAAACTTGACATTTTAATTATGTGTGTAGTAAAATTGGTGTATTAATTTTTTTGTATATTATACATAATAATTAGCTATAATTAAAAGTTAATACATTAATAAAGGTTTAAAGTAATTACATTATTTTAATTAAAAGGGAATGCTGTGCAATTCAGCAACAGTCCTCGCTACTGTAAGTGTGACAAAGAATAATTATTGCCACTAAGATTTATGCTTTGTAAATTTTGGGAAGGTTTATTCTGCGGGTGAGCATAAGTTAGGAGACCTGCCTTGTTATGAAGAAGATAAGTGTATTTCGATGGAAAAATATCGCTATGTAGTTTGTGGGATACTTATACGTAGGGGGGTAGGTGTCTCATTTTTTTTATATGATAAAATTGTAGAGGTAATAATTTTGTTAACTGAAAAAGTAAAGTCAAATAAACATAAAGTATTGATAATTTTAATTTTGTTTATAATTACAATTATATCTATTGTAGTTTCTGTATGTTTGGGAACAATGAAATTTACAGTTTTGCAATCATTAAGGGCGATATTTGTCAATGATGACAGTTCAGCAAGGCTGATAATATGGAATATTCGATTGCCGCGAGTTTTGGCAGGTGGGTTGGTTGGCATTTGTCTTTCTCTCAGCGGATGTATTTTGCAAGGTGTTATGCGGAATAATTTGGCATCACCGTCCACTATCGGTGTAACAGGAGGAGCAACCTTTGTCGGATACTTAACACTTGTTGCGTTTCCTCATTTAAGTTATCTATTGCCAATAGGTTCAATTCTTGGTGCGTTTATGACAACTATGATTATATATGCGATAGCATATCAAAGGGGAGTGAGCCCTGTTAAAATGATATTGTCTGGACTTGCGATATCTGCAGTTTTTGGTGCATGTAATGATATAATTAAAATATTTTTTTCTGATACACTCCAAAATGCAACAGGTTTTTTGGTAGGTAGTATGAATGGTGTAAGTTGGAAAAATTTGTTTGTTATATTGCCTTATACTTTTGTAGGGATTGCGGTTGTCTTTTTGCTTCCTACAAAAATGAATATATTAATGTTGGGCGATGAAATAGCTAATACATTGGGACTGAGAACAGAGTTGTTTAGGCTATTATTAATCATTGTTTCTTCACTGTTATCAGGTGCCGCAATATCAGTTGCGGGTTTAATTAGTTTTGTCGGGCTGATAGTTCCGCATATTGCACGATTGTTGGTGGGTTCAGATTATAAATATCTATTTCCGACATCAATATTTTTGGGTGCGAGTGTGCTTGTAATTTGTGATACAATTGGAAGAATTATATTCAGCGGAACAGAAATTTCTGTAAGTATTGTAATGTCATTTATTGGTGCTCCATTCTTTTTGTATTTATTACGCAGTAAAGAGAACAGGGGTGTTTAAAATGTACTTTGGATTTAAGAATATAACAGTAAATTATGGGAAAAAGACTATACTTGAAGATATTACAATGGACTTTCAAAAAGGAAAAATATCTGTAATAATAGGTGAAAACGGTTGTGGAAAAAGTACACTTTTAAAGACTATATCAAAAGCAGTTGCTTATAAAAAAGGGAAAATAATTTTTGAAGATAAGCAAATTAAAAAATATAAATCAAAAGAACTTGCAAAAAAGATTGCTTATTTGCCACAATACCACGATGTGCCTTATGATATAGATGTAAATACTTTGGTATCTTATGGTCGTTATCCATATCTAAAATTCGGAAGGGGAATACTAAAAGAAGATACTGAAATCATCGAAAATACACTTAAAATTACAGGCTTGACAAATCTTAAATATCAAAAAGTGAGTACACTTTCGGGTGGAGAAAGGCAGAGAGCATGGATTGCAATGGCAATAGCACAGCAACCACAAGTACTTGTTTTAGATGAACCTACAACATATCTTGATATAGGTTATCAAGTGGAAATATTGGAACTCATAAGAAATCTGTCAAAAAAGATAGATTTAACTGTTGTAATGGTTTTACATGATATTAATTTTGCAGCGAGGTATGCAGACTATATTTATGTAATAAAAAATAATCATATTTTTGCGGAAGGAACACCTCAAAAAATTATAACTGCACAAAATATGAAAGATGTTTTCAGAATAATATGTGAAGTAAAAAATGATGATATGAATAATTGTCCATATTTTATTGTGAATGGAATTAAAGATTTAAATTAGCTTTTAATAGCCAAATTTAATATATATTTTAAGGTTTGTAAGGAGATAAGAAAATGAAAATAAAAGTGTTATCTGTATTGATAGCAGGTATCATGCTACTATCAGCGGTAGCTTGCGGACAGAAAACAGATGTAGACAGTACATCATCAGTATCAATATCAGAAAATTTGGAAAGCAAGACAGAATCTGATAAAGACAAAAATGATGAAATAACGAATATCAGAAATAGTTATATGGATGCTGCCGATAAGGTTGTGGTTGATGAAAACAGTGTAACATTTACTGATGATTCAGGCAGAGAGAGTATCACAATAAACAAAAATCCTAAAAAAGTTGCAATTCTATATGCAAGTCATACTTGTCTATGGTATGAAGCAGGCGGTGTTGCAAATGGTGTAATTGGTGGTAAAAGTGCAATAGAACTGTATAATGAGCAAATTGGCAGAGATATTACACAAGACGCAGGTATGGAGGTATTGGCAACAAGTTCATCTGCAAAAACATGGAAAATAGAGAATATAATAGCAACAAAACCCGATATAATTATATGTTCGACAGCAATGTCAGGATATAAAACCATTAAAGATGCGGCAGAAAATGCAAATATTCCTGTAATAGCCGTAAAATACAGTGGATTATCAGACTATTTAAAGTGGTTTAAGGTTTTTTGCAATATAAATTCAAAACCTGAGCTTTGGGATACAGTTGCAAATAAAACCCTTGATAAAGTAGCAGAAACCATTGTAAATATTCCAACATACAAAAGTCCAAAAGTTGTTTCATTATTGGCAAGTACTGACGGCAAATCAAAAGTAAACTGCAAATCTACTGATATGGGTGCGCTTATCAGTGAATTAAAAGCGACAAATATTGCAGATAAATGGGACAAAACAGGCAAAGCAACACGATTAGATTTAAATATGGAGGCACTGTATGCAGAAAATCCGGATATTATACTTATTCAGTGCATAAGTTCAGAGGACCTCGCAAAAGAAATTGTAGAGAGAGATTTCAGCAGCAACCCAGTATGGAAAGAGTTACAGGCGGTAAAGAATAATAAAGTTTACTTTATGCCAAATAATTTATTCCATCATAGACCAAATGGGAAATACGGTGAGGCTTACGCATATATGGCAGATGTTTTGTATAATAAATAAAATATAAATAAAAAAACTCTTGAAATTGCTGTACAGCTTTTTCAAGAGTTTTTGTTATATAAGACTCATATTATTTTTTCATAGGCAAAACGTTCATTCTGACTATCCATTTTTCCGTCAAGATAAATTATACCGCAGTAGGTAAACCCATTTTTTAACAGAAATTTTTGCATAGATAGATTTTGCCTATGTGTATCTACTTTTATAGAATGAATATTTTTTTCTTGCGATAAGCTCTCGGCTTTGTCAACAAATTGTTTAGCAATACTTTTTCCTTTAAAATCACTGTTTACCGCTATTCTATGTATAGCACAAAATTCATTATCGGATAACCATTTCCCGTCATATATTTTGTCATAGTTCGTATCACCAAAAAATGTGATGACAGCTGTTCCTATTATTTTGCTATTATCTTCTATAATGTATGATACTGATGTATCTATATCCATTGTTATTTGTTCTCTATTTGGATAGCCATCTTGCCACTGATTAATACCGCTTTCTTTCATATATTGTTTTGCCATATCAATAATTTCTATAATACTATCCATATCACTGTATGTACTTTGTTTAAGTTCTATTTTCTTTTCCTCCGATATTTAATTTATCCCATCAATCTATCAAAAAGACCGTAACATTTTTTACAATTATTTTTTGGCGTGCAAACACATCTTACCAATACTGTATCTTCACCTATACATTCAATATTTTCCCATTTTATGATAATATCTTCTTCCTTACCGAGCAGTCCAAAAAGTTTTGGTTTACCGTAAATTATTAGGGCAAGCACTCTTGCACAGCAGGTGTCTATTTCAACATCACAAACCGCACCCAAACATTCACCGTTATTGATGTTTACAACTTCTTTATTACGTAAATCTACCAATCTGCAAATCAAAAACAGTCGCCTCCTTTTTATAAAACTGTATATTTTGTGCTATTTATAAAAAGTCAGAATATGACCTATATTATATAATATGCAAATTTGTATATTAGATTTACACTTATATATTTATTTTTTGCTGAATGGTGCGATGGGTAAGTTTAGTTTAAATTTACGAGATACCATACGTATAACTATTATCAATATAAATGTTACAAAAATAGCTAAATTTGTGTCATAAAGTCGGACATTTACATATACTATTCCACCTATAATGGAAGCTATCGCATATACTTGCTTTCGGAAAATAACTGGGGTTATGCCAACGATTATATCACGTAGTATGCCACCACCCACACCTGTAAGTGTTGCTACAAAAACAACAAGAAAACTATTATCAACATAACCATGTGTAATTGCAGTATCAGCTCCGACTACCGTAAAAGCGGCAAGTCCTATTGCATCACAGAAATCAATAAAAGGGAGATATTTATTGATTGTGTCTTGATTGAGTTTATTGTGTCGCAAACATACGAATAAAAATACAAAAATACTTGTTAAAAATGCAATATTGACATAGATAGGGTTTCTGAACAGCATAGGTGGAAACAGCCCAAGTAATATATCACGTATACATCCACCACCAACAGCAGTTATTCCTCCTAAAACTATTACACCGAAAATATCCATTTTTTTGCGTATGCCAAGCATTGTTCCTGCAAGTGCAAAGGCAACTGTACCTATAATTTCTGTTATAAAAATTATTTTTTGTGTTAGTGTCATTTCTATTAATCTCCTTAAAAAAATACTAATATAGAATATGTAAGTAAGACAAAAACAGTGTATGTCAATCAAATACATATACTAATAAAATTGTATTTAAAAAGCAAACTAATTTAACCACATAAATTTTAAAAAATCAATAGTTTTTATTAATATTTTTTATAGAAGATTAGATTATGATAAATAGAGTTAAATTTAAATAATATCATTATAGAAATATTAAGATAATAATATACAAATCTAATTGATATTTTCATTAATTTTATTATAAAACATCTTGCAAATAAGAAAATTTTATGATAAACTGATATTGATTGTTAAATTATTAATAATCAATATCATTAAGTAATCGTACAGTATGAAAGGAAGGCAGTATGGAAGAATTCAGAATTTTGGAAATTAAACAAAGTGTGTTTGAAAATAATGACAGACAAGCAGATTTATTAAGAAATGAGCTAAAAGAACAAAAAACATTTTTATTAAATCTAATGAGTTCACCGGGTTCTGGCAAGACAACAACACTTACACGTGTTATTGAACAATTAAAAGATGAGATGAAGATAGGTATAATGGAAGCTGATATTGATTCTGATGTTGATGCGAAAACTATATCGGAAACAGGTGCAAAAGTTATACAATTACATACAGGCGGAATGTGTCATCTTGATGCTGATATGACAAAACAAGGCATTGAAGGACTGGGTACGGAAGAAATAGATCTTGCTGTTTTGGAGAATGTAGGTAATCTTGTTTGCCCTGCGGAGTTTGATACAGGTGCCGTAAAGAACGCAATGATTTTGAGTGTTCCAGAGGGTGACGATAAACCACTTAAATACCCACTAATGTTTTCAATTTGTGATGTATTGTTGATAAATAAAATAGATGTGTTGCCTTATTTTGATTTCAGCATTGAAAAATGTACAGAGAGAGTTAAAAAGCTAAATCCTGATATAAAAATAATACCTATTTCATCAAGAACAGGTGAGGGAATAGATGTATTTGCTGATTGGCTAAGAGAAGAAGTTGCAGAATGGAAAAAATAAAATAACATATATAGTTATTAGCATAAACTACCTTGTATAATAAATTACAGGGTAGTTTTTTGATAAACAATAAGTAAGAGCACACAGATAAATTTATCTCTGTGGCTCTTACTATATTCCTATTCAATTTAGGGGAATTATCATTCTTCTTTTCTCAATGTTTTTGCATCTTCGATAACACTGTCTACTAAGTTTTGTGGAAGTGGCTCGTAACGTTCAAATTCAAGTGTAAATGAACCTCTGCCCTGAGTAGCTGAACGTAAGAAAGTTGTAAAATCAAACATTTCGGAGATAGGAACTTCTGCCATAATTTCTTGCATAGCGTCATCAGTAGGATTCATTCCCAAAACTCTGCCACGACGTTTATTAAGTTCACCTAAAATATCACCTGTATTATTATCCGGAGCATACACGGTAAGTTTTCCTATTGGTTCAAGAATAATTGGTGATGCGTCAGGTAAACCTGTCTTATATGCGATAGAAGCGGCTGTCTTAAATGCCATTTCAGAGGAGTCAACAGGGTGATACGAACCGTCAACAAGTGTTGCTTTTAGTCCGACTACCGGGTATCCGGCAACAACACCGCACTTTATTGCCTCTTGAAGTCCTTTTTCAACAGCAGGGAAGAAGTTCTTAGGCACAGCACCGCCAAATACATTTTCTTCAAATACAAGTCCATCGCTGTCACAAGGCTCAAATTCTATCCAAACGTCACCATATTGACCATGCCCACCGGATTGTTTCTTGTGTTTACCTTGTACTTTTACTTTTTTGCGTATAGTTTCACGGTATGCAACACGTGGTTTTTTCAGTGTTACTGTTATCCCAAATTTATTTTGCAATTTAGATATAATAACATCAAGATGTTGTTCACCTAGTCCTGAGATCAAGAACTGTTTAGTTTCAACATTATTTTCAAACGAAAGTGCGGGATCTTCATCCATCAATCTTTGTATTGCTGAAGCAATTTTTCCTTCATCATTTTTATCTTTAATTTCAACTGCCATTGTTAGGCAGGGAGCAGGAAATTCAACACGTTTACACTCAACAATACGTTTAGGATCACAAAGCGTATCACCTGTTTTGGCATTAGGCAATTTCGTTACCGCACCAATGTCACCTGCAACTATTTCATCAATTTCTTCTTGTTTTTTACCTTTTATAAATAGCAATTTGCCAAGTTTTTCAGGCTCTTTTGTTCTGGAATTGATTACTTGTGAATTACCTGTCAGTTTACCGGCAATAACTTTTACAAAGGAAAGTTTACCAACAAATGGGTCTGCAACTGTTTTGAATACAAATGCAACGGTTGGATCATTTTCATCACAGTTAATGATAACTTCTTTATCGTCTTGATATGCAGTTTCACTTGCAAGCTCTGCCGCTGACGGAACAATTTCAAGCATAGCATTAAGCAGTGGGTGAATAGCTTCGGTAGTAACCGCTGAACCACAATATACAGGATCGATTGTGTGTTCATTTATACCTCTATATAATCCATGATAAATTTCTTCTTCCGTAAACTTTTCGCCTGCAAAAAATTTATCCATTAATGCGTCATCTGTTTCGGCAATAGCCTCAGACAGACTGTTTTTCATTTCTTCTATATAGCTTGCGGCAGCCTCAGGCAAAGCTCTTTCTTTTCTTTGACCTGATGTGTCGTAAGCAAAAATTTCATCTGTGATAAGATTTACATAACAAACAACTTTGTGATTTTCGATATATGGAACAACAACAGGACAAATGCGATTGCCGAATGTCTCTTTCATTTGTGACAAAACTTTGTTAAAGTCTGAATTTTCTCTATCCATTTTGTTTATGTAGAACATAACGTTTTTACCGAGTTTTTGAGCGATTTTATATGCTTTTTCAGTACCTACATTTACACCCGATTTGCCTGAAACTACAATTAAAACCGTACCCGCAGCACGTATACCTTCCAATGAGCCTACCTCAAAATCAAACAGTCCGGGACAGTCAATAAGATTAATTTTTGTATCTTTCCATTCCATAGGAGCCACAGCAGATGAGACGCTGACTTTACGTTTGATTTCTTCAGGGTCAAAATCGCAAATTGTGTTACCGTCAACAACACGTCCCAAGCGTTCAGAAGTTTCTGCTCTATATAGCATAGCCTCTGTAAGAGATGTTTTACCTGATCCGCTGTGGCCTGCTACAGCGACATTTCTTATTTTGTCTGATGAATATACTTTCATAAATATAGCCCCTTTCGTTTGTCAAGTATGCCAATGCATTTTTGTTATTGTGAATATATTTTTTCAATATTTTTATATAAAACTATGTATTATGTTATGCATTGAATATATTATACATATTCTTTGTGCAATTTGCAATAGCTTTTTGTAAAAAAAGAAAGATTTTTATTACAAATAATGGAGCAAATTTTTGTGTATATTTTTTAAATTTTGAATTGACTTACAATTTAATAATAATGTAATGATTATCATTAATAAATATTTTATTATAATATTGCATATTATTTGCAAATCTGATATTATAAATGGGTGTAAGTATAATATTTATCAAAAATAAATGTGATTATTATTAATTTTTACAGACTTAAATAAAATTAAGGAGTGTGCATAAAAATTGAATAGAATAACAATTAGCATAATGGGTAATGAATATAGATTGGTGACAGAGAGTTCACCCGAGCATATTCATAATATTGAACAGCAATTAAATGATCAAATTCTATCTTTGTGCGGAAAAAGAATTGATATAGCATACCAAGATGCATTAGTCTTAATATCACTTAATTTGTTAGATACAAAAAATGCCTATGAGAAAAAGATTGATGAACTTATAGAAGAAAACGATAAACTAAAAGGACAACAAGAAGAACAAAATGTATTGAATACAGAATTAAGAGATTTAAATGACAAGCTTCAAGATTTACTGAATGAGGCAGCAAAACAAATTAATGCTATGAATCAAAGTCTTGAAGGAAACAGTAATTTATTGGCGGATGAGAGCGCTGTAACAGAAGAAAGTAAAATTAAGTTGGATAATGATTGCAATGAAACAAGTGCAAATGAAACAAGTGCAATAGAAAATACAGAAAATATTGACAATATTAAACAAACAGATTCATTTGAACTGGAATTAACACAATCTTTGGATTTGGATAGCAGTGATAAAAATGGGAATGTATCAGAAAATGATACTAATACTATTTCTGATGAACATATTACAGAAAATGACAATTTTTCCGAAATGCTTGATTATATAATAAATAATGATGATATGGATGCCGCAATAGATAAAGTTATTCAGGAGAACAGAGAAAAAATAAATGAGATAAATTCTTTGGTATCTGATGCGGAAATTCAAAATGATTCAAATGTATATGTTAATGTTGAAGATGATTACGCACAAACACTAATGGAAGAACAGGCAAATTTAAAGAATGATATACTTCGTGATGATGATAACACACTTAATATGGATAGTTATGCTGATAATAATCAAACAAACGAAAATTATTATGAAGACGGAATGCAAGAAAATTGTATCAATAATTGCAATGAATATTCAAAATATAACAGCTTAGATAAAAATTCTTTTGATGAAGCAAAAGAACTAATTGATGCACAAGAAACAAAACGTGCCGATTTCAGAGATTTTGATTCTACAAATAGTTTTGGCAGTGATATAGAAATAAAGAGAAGAATGTCTGATTTTTCATCAACTATCAGTCAAACAAATAATGAAACAGAACAATTAAGACAAGAGGTAGAGAGAATAAAGAAAAAAATACCTTTGATTAAACAAAAAAATATTAAGATAAAATGGTGAACTAAATGGAAATACTTGCACCGGCAGGTGGAAAAGAACAATTAATAGCCGCTGTTCGCAGTGGTGCAAATGCAGTTTATCTGGGAACAAAAGGTTTTAATGCTCGCAGAAATGCAACAAATTTTGATAGTGAAGAATTAATGGAA
Organism: Angelakisella sp.; assembly: GCA_020024515.1. GTDB lineage: Bacteria > Bacillota > Clostridia > Oscillospirales > Ruminococcaceae > Angelakisella. The sequence continues at coordinate 11,062 of JAHHTR010000028.1, read as the reverse complement.
GCAGTAAGTTACTGCCATGCAAGAAATGTTGCTGTGCATGTCGCATTAAATACATTATTAAAAGATGAAGAAATAGAAAAAGTAATAGAAGAAATAAAAATGGTTGCAGCTTGTGGAGTTGATGCAGTAATTGTGCAAGATTTGGGAGTAGCCGCACTTGTAAAACAGTGTGTACCTACACTTGCCATACATGCTTCAACCCAGCTTTCAACTCATAATGTTGCGGGAGCAATGTTACTAAAACAATATGGGTTTACAAGAGTTGTTCTTGCTCGTGAACTTTCAGAAGATGAGATAACCGAAATTGTTGAGAAAACAGATATGGAAGTTGAAATTTTTGTGCACGGAGCTCACTGTATGTCAGTTTCAGGAAACTGTTATATGTCGGCACTGTTTGGTGAACGAAGCGGGAATAGGGGACTGTGTGCCCAACCTTGCCGACTAAACTTTAAATCAAGAGCAGGGGAGTATGCACTGTCGCTGAAAGATATGTCACTTATTACAAAGATGAAACAGCTTGTAAGAACAGGTGTTGTTTCATTAAAGATCGAAGGCAGAATGAAAAGACCGGAATATGTGGCGGCGGCCGTAACATCTTGTGTAAAAGCTTTAAATAATCAAGAGCCTGATATTGATACTTTGCAAGCTGTTTTTTCTCGCAGTGGTTTTACCGATGGATATTTTGTAAACAAAAGAGACAGAACAATGTTCGGATATCGTACAAAAGAAGATGTTATGGTTGCAAATTCCGTATTTAAACAATTGGGTATTATCTACAAAGACGAAACACCACTTGTACCTATTAATATGAATATGTGTATTAAGAAAGATGAAAGTGCGATTTTAACGGTTAATGACGGTAAAAATACTGTTACGGTTATGGGAGAAGTTCCACAAACAGCCATCAACGCACCGACAACTATGGAACTTGTAGAACGTAGTCTAATGAAAACAGGTTCAACACCGTTTTATCTAAAAGATTTTTCTTGCGATATTGATAACGGTGTAGTTTTACCTATATCACAAATAAACAAAATGCGTAAGGAGGCACTTGAAAAAATACTTGTACTTCGCAGTATAGTTAAACCTCATAAATTTACAGAACCGTCTTCGGAACTTATCAATTTCCATAAATTATTATTGCTTCGTTTACCTGTGATATATTCACGTGTGGAAAAATTTTCACAAATTACAGATATAATGAAAAATTACAGCGAAAAAATTATTGTTCCGCTAAGTGAACTTGTCAGTAATATTAATTCAATAAACGATAATATTGATAAGTATGTTGCAGAACTTCCGATGATGATATTTAAGTCCAACACAAACAGAGTTAAAGAACAACTGATGATACTGAAAAATAGAGGAATTATAACCGTAACAGTTGGCAGTATAGGTTCTTTGTCATTGGCAAAATCTATGGATTTTGATTGTATTGGTGATTATTCATTAAATATACTAAATAGCATAGCTTTACAGGAATTTCAAAAATTGGGTTTAAAAGAGACGGTTGTATCTTTTGAAAATTCCTTGAAAAACATAAGACAAATGGGTGATTTTATGCCATATGGTGTTATAGCTTATGGTTATTTACCGATGATGACATTCCGTAACTGTCCTAATAAGCAAGACGGTGGCTGTGGTTCTTGTAAAGGAAGTTCAATAATAACAGACAGAATGGATAGTAAATTTACATTATTATGTAGAGAAAAGCAGTATACACAGCTATTTAATACAATTCCTCTATATTTGGGTGATAAGCAAAAAAGTTTACAAGATTTAAGTTTTGCTGTTTTGTATTTTACAAAAGAGACAGCAAATCAATGCAATAGTGTAATTAATTTGTGGATTAAAAATAAACCATATAGTGACAAAAAAACAGGTGGGCTTTATTTTAGAGAATTAACGTAATGTCAGTATTTATTACAAAAGGGGAAATATCTATTGATGGAAAAAAAACAGTTATCTAAAATAGCAGATTTTAAAAAAGAAAGATTAAAAAAGAATATTATATATAGGTTAAAACGAACAACAATATATACGATACTGGCGATTATAATTGTTGCCAGTATTTTTATATGGTTTATAGCTTTAAACTATGATCTTTTGGGGAAAATTCGTTGCAATACGGCATCAATGGCTACAGGCAAGGGATTTCCTATTATGTTGGAGGACAGTAATGTAAGTAAGCTTATTTCGGTAAAAAACGATGTTGCAGTTGTGACAAAAACCGCTACATATATGTATAATAAAAACGGTGCAAAACTATATACTGATGTCAATCACTACGTAACACCCATAATTAAAACAGCGGGATATAATTTGTTGACTTATGATTTTGGTGCTTATGAGTTTAAGATTACCAACAACATAGGAAAAGTATATGAAGAAACAAGGCAGCACAAAATATATGATTGTGACATAACCGCTAACGGATACTATGCCATTGCAGAACTACCTATGGGTAGTCTTGCACAGGTTACGGTTTATGATAACAGCAATAATGATATATACACTTGGAAATCTTCATTGGGATATGTTACAGATGTGAGCTTTAATAAAAATGGAGATATGCTTTCGGTTGTAAATATAAATACCGATGACGGTTATATGTCATCAGATGTCACTTTGCACAATATAAGAAAAAATGTTGATCCTGTTTATATTGATTTAGAAAAAGAGCTTGTATTATCTGTGTGTTGGACAATCGAAAATACGGTACAGATAATAACAGATAAAAATATCAGAATTTATGATAAATATGGCGAAAGTAAATTTGTTACAAAAGTGCCTAAGAATATGAATACATATTTAAATGATAAGAATGGCGGAGTTTATATAGCTTCATATAACAAATATAAAAATCCAAGCACTACAATATTTGCTTATGACAAATTGTTAAAAATTTCCGGTCAAAAGACACTTAACGAAAAAGTAAACGAAATAGTAAAAGATGGTGATAAACTGTTATTCTTAACAGACACATCTACATTTTTATCGAATCCATTTCTTTCGGAGATGAATAAGAGAGATTATGGAAATGTTACTAAAATTCTTTTAGACGGAAATAAATATTTTTGTGTAAAATCTAATGAAATATACTATAACACTATATAGTATGTTAACGGTTAAAGTTAGTGGGGTTACAAATGAATACAGGTATAATTATTGATTTAATTTTTGTTTTAATTTCTTTTACTGTAATATATAAGAATTATCGACGTGGCTTTTTAACGGCAATAATAAAATTGGTTGCGGTTTTTGTTGCATGGATAGTTGCCTCAAAATTGGCGCCTGTCATTGCATATCAAATTTATGATAAGTTTATTAATGATAAAGTACTATTATTTATAACCGATAAAATTAATAATTCTGGAATAGATTTTGAAAGCACATCTGCATCTTTGCAACAGATTATAGTGCAAATATTCGGTGAAGGCGGTTTGAGTGATGTTTTGCTTAAATTCTTTAAACCCGACAGTCAAGTGGCAATGTACAATACTTTGAGTAACGGAGATGTTGCACAAAATATTACAAACAATATAGTAAGACCTGTTATTATAAATGTAATAAAAACTATAACATATATTGTACTGTTTATTGTAATAATACTATTATGCAATTACTTGGCAAGACTGTGCAAAGTAGTTAATCATTTACCGTTAATCGGTGGTTTAAATCACATATTTGGAGCATTAATCGGTATTGCAATAGCTTTTTTTACAATATGTGTTGTATGTGTATTATTAAATCTATTGGTTATTATTTTACCGAAAGATAACAGTATACTGACAATGGAAATATTAAATACTTCCAAAATTTTTGTTTATTTGCAAAGCATACCGTTTTTGTCAATAGTGAACAGTGTATTATGAGTTGTAATTTATGCAGATTTTTAAAATAGAATTCATACAATATTAACAAAAAATATGATATAATACAAATCAGTATGATATTTTAATAAAAATATATATTACAAGTATTTTAAAATAAAATGCCATTTGGCAGAACAGAGAGGCTAATTTATGAAGAATATGTTATGTAGCAGATGCAAAAAACGTATGGCCGTTGTTTTTATGAATAAAATTGAGAATGGTGAAACAGTTAGTGACGGCTTATGTTTAAAATGTGCAAAAGAACTGAATATTCCGGGTTTTTCGAATATAATAAAGAGTTTAAATATGTCCGAAGAAGATATCGATGAAATGAGCGATATGATGGAAGGCATGATGTCGGAAGACATGAATTTAGACGAGCTATTTGAAGAAGGCGGAGCAAAGGCTATGCCATTTGTTCAAAATCTTATGGGCTTTATGACTAAAAATAAAGATGATGGTTCAGATGATAATAGTATAGTGGCAAAAGATGATGATAATGAAGAAAACTCATCAGACGATATTGTATCCGTTGATGCTAAGGGAACAAAAAGTAAAGCAGAAAGACGAGAGAAAAAACACGCAAGATACAAATATTTGGATAATTTCTGTACAAATCTTAATGAAAAGGCAGAAGAAAGCTGTATTGACCCCGTAGTAGGAAGAGATAAAGAGATATATAGAGTTGTGCAAATTTTGAATAGAAGAACAAAAAACAATCCTTGTCTTATCGGTGAGCCCGGTGTTGGTAAAACAGCCATTGCTGAGGGTATAGCACAAAGAATTGTTCGTGGTGAAGTTCCTCAAAAACTTAGAGATAAAGTTGTTTATCTACTTGATTTAACAGGACTTGTTGCAGGTACACAGTTCAGAGGACAGTTTGAGGGACGTGTAAAAGGTCTGGTTGATGATGTAAAACGTGCAGGAAATGTCATTTTATTTATTGATGAGGTTCACACACTTGTAGGTGCTGGCGATAATGAGGGTTCAATGAATGCTGCAAATATACTTAAACCGGCACTGTCCAGAGGAGAAATACAAGTAATCGGTGCAACAACATTTAACGAGTACCGCAAAAACATTGAGAAAGATGCTGCGCTTGAAAGACGTTTTCAAACAGTAAAAGTCGGTGAGCCAACAATAGATGAGGCCACTCAAATACTGTTGGGTATTAAAAAATACTATGAAACATTCCACAGAGTAAGTGTATCTGACGAAATGGCAAGAAAAGCTGTTATATTGTCCGAAAGATACATTAATGATAGATTTTTACCTGATAAAGCAATAGATTTACTTGATGAGGCTTGTTCCTGTTCGTCACTTGCAAATAAAGATTTGGAAAAATACGATAGTATGTATGCCCAAAAGGTGAAAGTTGATGAAGAAATAGAAGACTTGGAAGATAAAAGAGACGTTGACTATGAACTGCTCGCACAGAAAAAAGCGGAAAGTGCAAAGCTAGGTATTGATATAGAAAATCTTGCAAATACAGCACTTAATGCTCCTGTTACAGAAAAAGATTTTGCTGAGGTTATAGAACTTTGGACAGGTATACCTGCAAGCAAAATTCAGGAGACAGAGACAGAAAAACTAAGTGACCTAGAAAATTCACTGAAACAAAAAATTGTCGGTCAAGATGAGGCTATTAAACTTCTCGCAAATGCGGTTAAACGTTCAAGAATAAGACTAAATTCAAACAAGAAACGTCCTGCATCATTTATTTTTGTAGGTCCAACAGGTGTTGGTAAAACACAACTTGTAAAAGACCTAAGTGAAAAACTATTTAATAATGTAGAACCATTAATAAGACTTGATATGTCTGAATTTATGGAGAAACACACCGTAAGCAAAATTATCGGTTCACCTCCTGGATATGTTGGATATGATGAGGCGGGGCAGCTTACTGAAAAAGTACGCAGACGTCCATATTCAATAGTTCTTTTGGATGAAATAGAAAAAGCACACCCTGATGTGCTTAACATATTGCTTCAAATAATGGACGAGGGTCATATAAGAGACGGACAGGGAAGAGATGTATCATTTGAAAATGTCATTTTAATAATGACATCAAATGCCGGCAGTGAAAAACGTGAGACGACACTTGGATTTAACAGAGAGCCTCAGCAAGTTGCAAAAGAAAAAGCAATGGATGGATTAAAACAATTCTTGCGTCCTGAATTTTTGGCACGTGTTGATGAAGTTATTGCATTTAATCAATTAACAGAAGATAATTATGTATCAATTGCAAATATGGCTCTTGATGAACTGAAAGTTGCTCTAAAAGACCATAACATACTGTTTGATTACAGTGAAGAAGTCAGCAAAAAACTTGCTGAGATTGCTTACAACAATAAAAATGGTGCAAGAGATGTACACAGAAAAATCAGAACATTTGTTGAAGATCCTATTTGTTCAATTTTAACTGACAGTGCAAAAAATATGCCTTCACTAATAAAAGCAATCTTAAAAGATGATAAGGTAGAACTTGAAACAGCTTAAATGAATTTTTTTAGGAGCATAATATATGGGAAATTCATATTTTGATGGCAATTTTATACAACTTATAGTATTAAGAATATTGAAAGCTATTATAATTGTTTTCAGCTTCGGATTACTGACTCCATGGGCAATATGTATGGAATATAGCTGGGAAGTGAGACATACGGTTATCAATGGTAAACGTCTTTATTTTGACGGAAAAGCCACACAACTTTTCGGTAATTGGATTAAATGGTGGCTTTTGACAATTATAACTTTGGGAATTTATGGTTTTTGGTTACCTATTGCCATCAAAAAATGGATAACTAAACATACAAATTTTATATCTTAATTCAAAAAAGCAAGATAAACTCATTTTACAAATGGGTTTTCTTGCTTTACTATTATTTTAAAGGAGAATTGAATGTCAAAATTATTTATTGTTGGTACCCCTATCGGTAATTTAGGAGATATATCACCGAGAGCGTTAGATGTATTAAGTAATGTTGATTTTATAGCAGCGGAAGATACAAGAGTAACATTAAAATTACTCAATCATTTTGAAATAAAAAAACCGCTTGTAACATACCATAAATTTACAACCAATGAAAAGGCAATACAACTTGCCGAGAGAATAGCGACCGGTGAAACTTGTGCAATAGTTACAGACGCAGGAATGCCTTGTATATCAGATCCGGGAGAAGAATTGGTAAATCTTTGTCACAATATGTCTATACCTATCGAGACTGTTCCGGGTCCAAGTGCCTTGATAACAGCACTAGCTGCATCAGGTTTACCGACAGGCAGATTTACGTTTGAAGGTTTTTTATCCACTAATGCGAACAGCAGAAAAAAACATTTACAAAGTTTGCAAAATGAAACACGTACATTAATCTTTTATGAAGCACCACACAAGCTAAAATCTACATTAAAAGATATGTCGCAGTGTTTTGGTGGAAACAGAAGACTGACACTTGCAAGAGAAATTACAAAAATTCATGAAGAATTTATCAGAACCACTTTTGATGAGGCTCTAAAAATGTACAGTGAAAAAGATCCACGAGGGGAGTATGTTTTAATTATTGAAGGGGCAGAAGAAGTAGAAGAAAAGCCTATTACTTTTGAAGAAGCTATTGAACGTATAGATACTCTATATGCAAATGGCGAGTCTTTGCTTTCAGCCTCGAAGATTGTTGCACAGGAAACAGGCTATAAGAAGAATGAATTATACAAAGAAATAGTAAGAAGAGATAGTGAAAAAAATAAGTAGATACTGAAAAAGGGAGCGATATTATGGATTTATTAATAGTAACAGGTATGTCTGGTGCAGGCAAGACAAAGACAATCAATACACTTGAAGATATGGGTTATTTTTGTGCTGACAATGTGCCTCCAATACTTATAAAAAAGTTTTTGGATTTATATTTGAAATACGATAGCGAGGAGTCAAAAATAGCACTTGTTGTAGATGTAAGAGGTGGTAAGCTTTTTGCGGATATAGAAGTAGTATTAAATAATTTGACAGCTGAAAATATTCATTATAAGTTACTGTTTTTAGATGCAGATGAAGATATATTATTAAAACGATATAAAGAAAGCCGCCGCAGACACCCACTTTTGACAGATAATACTCAATTACTCGAAGATGTTATTTTACAAGAAAAAGAAATGCTTGCAACTTTAAAGAAGAGAGCAGATTTTGTTGTTGATACTACAAATACTCCACCACAACAATTAAAAGCTAGAATTACTGAACTTTTTACAGGGAAAAAAGCGGAGAAACAGATGTATATACAATGTCTCTCGTTCGGTTTCAAAAACGGACTGCCACCTGAGGCTGATTTGGTAATTGATGTAAGATGTCTTGTAAATCCATTCTATGAACTGGAATTGCGTGAGCATACAGGTTTGGAAGATGAAGTAAGAGACTATGTTTTAAAAAATGATGAAACAAAAGAGTTTTTAAACAGATTATATAATTTTATAGATTACAGCATACCAATGTATGCAAATGATGGAAAAAGTCAGTTAGTTATTGCAATAGGTTGTACAGGGGGAAAACATCGTTCAGTTGTTGTTGCGGAAGAGCTTAAAACCCATTTGGTGAATAATTCATTAAATGCAGGTGTTTCACATAGAGATATTAAAAAGCCTAACCACATATAAGTTATTTATATTATAAATCATTAATAAAACAAGCACATTTTACATATTTTGTAAAAAGAGGTGTTTTATTAAATGAATAAATGTAAGTTTTATTTTTGTATTTTACTGTTTATTGCTCTTTTCATATTTACTTTTTTCGGTATCTCACAAATAAATGACAGAGTGGATACCTTAATGACGGATATGAAAATATATGAAAAGCCATATATTATTATTGATGCAGGTCATGGCGAGTTTGATGGGGGAGCAGAAAACAAATCACTAAATATTACAGAAAAAGATTTAAATTTGGATATCGCAAAAAAATTAAAAAATTTATTAATGATGACGGGTTACGATGTGAAGATGACACGTGAAGATGATACATCTACTTGTGATGATGGATTGAATACAATAAGAGACAAAAAGAAGTCGGATATACATAATCGTTTAAAATTAATGACAGCAAAAGAAGATAGTATGAATATCAGCATACATATGAATAAATTTGATGAAGAATATGTACATGGAGCACAGGTATTCTATGCACCGAATAAAAAAAACAGTGATGTGTTAGCTGATTTTATACAGAAATCTTTTGCGGAAAATTTACAGACAGATAATAAAAGAAAAACTAAAAAAGCTGATAAATCAATATATATTCTATATTACAATAAAGTTAATCCATGTGTTATGGTAGAATGTGGGTTTATATCAAACAACAAAGAAGGAAAACTACTAAAAACAAGTGAATATCAAAATAAATTGGCAATAACCTTATTAAAAGGAATAAATGATTTTAATAGCAGAGAGGAAACGGAAAATGCCACCTAAATCAAAATCAAAGACAGTTTATATATGTAATGAGTGTGGGTATGAATCCCCGAAATGGATGGGTAGATGCCCTGAGTGCCAGTGCTGGAATACCTTTGAGGAAGAAGTTAAAATAACATCAGCAACAAAAGAAAAAGTAAGTACAGTAACTGTTACCAATTCATTACAGCAAGATAATATAACAGAAAAGCTGTCAGAAATAGTAGCAGATGAGTCATCGAGGCATAAAACACATATAAGTGAGTTTGATAGAGTGCTTGGCGGAGGAATAGTAAAAGGTGCAGCTGTTTTGGTTTGTGGTGATCCCGGAATAGGTAAATCCACTATTTTGTTGCAAATGTGCAGAGCAATAGAAGATGAACTTAACATACTCTATATTTGTGGTGAAGAAAGTATGCGACAAGTTAAACTTCGTGCTAATAGACTTGGGTTAAAAGGTAATAATGTCAGTATGACGCAGTGCACAGACGCAGAACAATTAATAGAAATTATATTGAAAAATAAACCACAGCTTGTAATAGTAGACTCTATACAGACAATATCCGTCAGTTCTTTGTCTTCGTCTTGCGGAAGTATCACACAAGTACGTGAATCGGCACAGCTACTTATGAATATTTGCAAGTCAAACGAAATTCCGCTTTTTATAGTCGGACATGTAAATAAAGACGGTGGAATAGCAGGACCGAAGGTACTTGAACATATGGTAGATACTGTTTTGTATTTTGAGGGTGACAGAAATTTAAGTTACAGAATTTTGCGTTCAATAAAAAACCGTTTTGGCTCAACAAATGAAATAGGTGTTTTTGAAATGAACGAAGATGGATTAAGTGAGGTAACAAATCCATCAGAGGCGCTTCTTAATGGTCGCCCACTTGATGTATCCGGTACTTGTATAACGTGTCTTTTGGAAGGCACACGTCCGATACTTTTGGAAGTGCAAGCGCTTGTTTCAAAAACAAGTTTCGGTACACCGAGACGTGTTGCAACCGGGTTTGATTATCAAAGAATGGGTTTACTGATAGCAGTAATCGAAAAACGAGCAGGTTATTTTATGGGAAATCTTGATGTTTTTGTAAATGTTACAGGTGGTATGCGTATTGATGAACCGTCAGCCGATTTATCCGTATGCTTGTCTCTCATATCAAACCTTATTGATAAGAGTATAAATTCTGAGCTTATTGCTTTTGGTGAAGTTGGTCTTACAGGTGAGGTGCGTTCTGTATCACAATTAACTGTACGTATGAGCGAAGCATATAGACTTGGTTTTAGAAAGTTCATTATTCCTAAAAGCAATTTCAGTGTAATAGAAAAATCAAATTACAAAGATGCTCAGATTTATACTATTTCAAATTTGAGTGAAGCAATTAATTTAATAAAATAAAACTATTCTTTTTTGTTAGAGCAAAAGTATATGCATTTGCCGTTATTGTTTTCTGAATAGACAGCATCTCTTATATTGTTTTTTGCGCTACATGAATAATTACAATATCCATCTTTTTGATGTATACATTGTTCACTGCAAGGAATCGTATTCATAGTTATCTCCTGTTTTTATCTTGGCGGATTATCTTTTTACTAAATGTAACGAGATAACCGCTTTTTTTATTGTATATAAATAATGTGTGCAGATAATTTATTGTTATTCAAAAATAAAGTATTTTTTTATAGTTTATTTACGTGAAAAATGTACACAATATTGTTGTTATAAAAAAAGATTAATGGGGGAGTGG
>JAHHTR010000027.1 GCA_020024515.1 Angelakisella sp. | reverse complement strand
TTTTCATCACTACCATTATTATCTCACAATGCTCGCTGTTTCGCAAATTGCTCTAGGTGTTATAAAAGAATCAAACTTACCAGCAGTTATTCCTGTTAATGGTTGAAACCAGTGTGTATAATGTGTTGCACCTTTTTCAACTGCCCAATCCTTCATAGCTTTAGCAACTGCTTTTGCAACTATAGGTGAAATAGCTCCACCTTTTTTAGTACTCTCGATAAACTCCTCATAAATATGTGGAGCCAATCTACTTTTCATTACTTTTCTGCTAAAAACATTTTCTCCGAAAATTTCTACTTTATTGTTATCTTGCAAAGTTACGCTCATACTGTTTCTCCTTTGTTATGATATATTAAAATTATTAATTACAATAAATGTATTCCATTCGCCTCTGTTATTTCTAACATTTCATCAGGCCAAACCGATGCCTGTACTTCACCAACATGTACTTTTTCCAGTAAAACCATACATATTCTTGATTGACCTATACCACCGCCTATTGTCAGTGGCAATTTGTCTTCCAACAATAATTTATGATACAACAGATTTGTTCTGTCCATAGCATTTCTTTCTTCAAGTTGTTTTAATAATCTTTCTCTATCTACACGTACACCCATTGAGGAGAGCTCAACTGCTCTATCAAGTGGCTCATACCATACCAATATATCGCCATTCATTGTCCAGTCATCATAATCTGGAGCTCGTCCGTCATGTGGCTTACCGTTGCTTAGATTACAGCCTATCTGCATAATAAATACTGCTCCGTATTCCTTTGCAATCAGCTTTTCTCGCTCTTTATCTGTCTTATCGGGATACCTATCAAGTAGCTCTTGTGTAGTTATAAATTTAATCTCTTTTGCAAAATGTCGAGACAGTGCAGGGAAACGCTCACAAATAATATTTTGAGAATCAATAAACACTGCCCATATCTTTTTAACTATTTCTTTTAATGTATCTATATTTCTTTCTTCTCTGCTGATAACCAGCTCCCAGTCCCATTGGTCTACGTATACCGAGTGCAAATTATCAAGATCTTCATCACGACGTATGGCATTCATATCTGTATAAAGTCCTGTATTCGGTGCAAATCCATAATTTTTTAATGCCATACGTTTCCATTTTGCCAATGACTGAACAATCTGTACATCTGCATTAAGATTTAATATATCGAACTGTACAGGACGTTCTATACCATTTAGATCATCATTAAGACCTGTTTCGGGACGGACAAACAGTGGTGCTGATACACGTGTAAGATTAAGTGCCTCTGCAAGTTCTCTCTCAAAAGTATCTTTTGCAAGTTTAATTGCTGCTTCTGTTTCCAAAATATCCAATTTAGATGTGTAATTATTGGGTATAATTAACCCTCTTTGTTTAGTAACTCCCACTACTGATTACTCCATTTCTGTTTTTTTATTTATTAAATATTGAATTGTTTTATATCCCAATAAAAAACCCGCAACAGGTGGCACAAATGGTGAACTACCCGGTGAATGTCTGCCGTTTTGACTGTCTGTGCAAACACCTTTTATCGCCGGTTCTTTTGAATAAACTATATCCAGTGAAGATACACCACGTTTATTAAGCTCTTTTCTTATAATTCTTGAAAAATTACAACCATTTCCTATTGTATCTTTTATATCGCCATAACAAAGCTTTGACGGATCTAACCTATTGCCTGTACCCATTGACGAAAATATCTGTATATTTTTTTCTTTTGCTGTTACTATCAAATGTAATTTTGATGTAACTGTGTCAATCGCATCTACTATTACATTAGGCTTTAAATCAAATAAAAAATCACTGTTTTCAGGTGTATAATTCTCTTTAAAAACCTTTATATTACATTGTGGATTTATATTTTTGTATCTTTCCCGCGCCACAGCTGTTTTGTCTATATCCAGTTTATCTTGTGTTGCTATTAATTGCCTGTTGCAATTACTTAACGATACTGTATCATTATCAATCAATATTAAATTCCCCACTCCGCATCTGCACAGTGACTCGGCACAGGCAGAACCTACTCCGCCAATTCCCACTACTGCCACAGTACTGTTCATTAGTATATCCATATTTTCTTCGCCCAAAATAGCCAAAGTGCGTACTCCAAAATCAAACATTTACATTACACCTCATTATTATAAGTAACTAAAACAAGCCTATCAATATGTATATATTATCATAATAGAATACATGTGTCTATTAAAAATATAAAATTTATTGAAATAAATATATAAATATGTTAAAATTACCTTATTTAATATATTAAACCTACATTAATTTTTATATGGGAGGATAACAGTTGTTTTTGTGCGGGATAGATAGTTTGCAAGTTTACAGAATGAAAAAAAAACTTTTAAATCAGCGATTTATTGAACGTGTTTTTTCTCCTTATGAAATTGAATATATAAATAAAAAATCCAAACCATACGAAACTGCGGCAGGGCTTTGGTGTGCAAAAGAGGCTTTTTTAAAGGCTTATGGAACAGGAATTGAAAATTTAGATTTATGTGAAATAGGAATTATACATAATGAAAAAGGTGTTCCAAACTTTAAATTAACCGAAAAGGCAAAAAAAGATTATCCATATAATTGGGCATCTTTGAGCATTACACATACAAGTGAAACTGCAACCGCAATGGTTATCTTGCAAAAATAATAAATTATTTTGGAGTGTGAAGAAAATGTTTATTACATATAAAGATATAAAAGCAGCAGAAAAATTACTTTCATTAAGTGGGAAATCTTATTGGGAAATGGTTGAAGATGCAGGCATTAGTATTGCTCTATTTATGCGTGAACAACTGAATATCCAAGATAAAAACATTTTATTTTTGTGTGGAAAAGGCAATAACGGTGCAGATGCGATAGTTGCAGCCAGTAAAATAAGCAGTATTTGTAATGTTTCTATTTATTTCATTGACGGAGAATTTAAAACCAAAGAGGGCGAAACCGCACTTGCGCAAATGCCACTATCTGTTAAAGTACTCGAAAATATAGATGAAGCAGTTTTTGAAAATGCCGACATTATCGTTGATGGAATATATGGTATAGGATTTAAAGGAAAGTTACCGGAAAAACTTAATCCATTATGCCAAATGTATAACAATTCACAAGCCTACAAAGTGGCAATAGATATTCCATCGGGTGTGGAATGTGATACAGGTAAGTATTCCACATTCTTTAAACCGAATATGACTATTGTCTTATCAAAAAAGAAACCGGCGCATTGTGTAAATTGGGCAAATTACAGTTGCGGCACAATACACGTAATTGAAAACAAAGTCAGCGAAGTCATTGAAGACAATAATTTTGGTACACAATTAATTGATAAAAGCAATGTTAAAATACCAAAGCATTTCCCTTGGTCAAATAAGGGAAATAACGGTAAACTTGCTCTAATTTGCGGCAGCGAACAATATATAGGCGCAGCACTGCTTGCCTGTCACTCAGCACTGAGAACAGGTGTAGGATATATATATTTATTTTCTGTACCAAAAGTTTGTAACGCTGTAAATATTGCTTATCCCGAAGTAGTCTGTATCCCGATGAAAGAAAATGAATTTGGCAGTATAGATAAATCCAACATAAAAACCATTTTTGAAAAAACCACCAACTGTACAGCTATTGCACTGGGTTGCGGTATGGGAGACAACATACATACACAACTGATTGTTCGTTCTATCATCAATCGTTCAAAAGTTCCTGTTATTATAGATGCTGACGGACTAAATTCAATTAAAGATAAAGTAAATATTTTGCAAAATCAACGTAACTGTCATATCTTAATTACTCCACATATCGGAGAATTCAAGCGTTTGACAAAGAGTTATGTATCTCAGAACAAAAAAAGTTTGGAAGATATTTGCAAAGAATTTGTTAAAGAAACAGATGTTATCTTGGTGCTTAAAGACTTTATAACAAAGATATATAATAATGATGAAAATATATGGCACTTTGGTGGCAACAATGCACTTGCAAAAGCAGGTAGTGGTGATATATTAACAGGTATAATCTCAGGCTTTGTGGCACAAAATATAGGTTTAGTTGACGCTGTTAAACTGGCTCTTTATCTGCAAGGTAAAACAACGGAATTACTGTCCGAAACAAATCATAAACTGTATATTTTACCATCTGATATGCCATATTATTTTGGCAGAGTCCTAAAAGAGCTTGAAGAAGAATAATATAAAAAAATATTGAAAATTAAAAGACAGACCGGAAGTAAATTTTATACTTTTAGTCTGTCTTTTTGCATAAGATTATTATTGTAGTATATTTTATATCATCAAGGTGGTGTTCTATATCAAATACTTTTTTAAAACTATATTTGTATTTTTTTCAATTATAATACTCTGTTCTGCCTGCAATAAACCAAATATTATACCCAATATAGAAAAAAAACCGATACTCCCACAAATCGCAAACGGTGAATTAACCATTTTAGGTAACAATTCAACAAATGACTTAATATTAAAAACAAGTGTTACAAGTACAGAAAATACAGTTATTATAAACACAAATAGTAATAATAGTGATAAATTTACATATTGTATAGACAATCTGAATGTAAATATTTCAACCGACGAATTTAGTATACCTTTTGAAAAATCAAAATTGCCAAATTCTTCACCAATCAAAGAACTATATAATATCTTTACTTACTTTAATGACAGTGAAAAGTATATAGAACAAAGTACCGATACCATAACTGCCGAAGCTATGTGTAACGGTACATCTTGCTATATTGTATTTGATAAAGAAAGTTTTCAACCAATACAGATACAAACTGTTGATTTAATTTTTACACTTGACCATTAAAACTTTCTGCAATAAATGTATTAACCTTGCATTTGCATAGCAAAAGTTTTTGCAGTACAGGTAATACGACTCTTTCTGTTGCATTGTGTCCGCAGTCATATAGTGTCAGTCCCATATTTGCACAATCTATAAATTGATTGTTTTTAATATCTGCTGTTACAAAAGCCTGTATATTATGGAGTCTGTTACATTCTACAGCAATATCCGCACCACTGCCCCCACATATTCCGACTGTTTTAATCTTTGTATCAACATTTCGGTTATATCGTGGAACAATATCCAAGCATTTTTCCAAATGATTTGCAAATTCTTCTGCTGACATTTCTTCCGCAAGCTCTCCAACCAGTCCTATATTTTCTTCTGTGCCTATTGCTCGCAAATTGATAAGTTTTATTTTTTCACCCAATGCTGTATTGACACCACCAT
This sequence comes from Angelakisella sp., assembly GCA_020024515.1. Lineage (GTDB taxonomy): Bacteria > Bacillota > Clostridia > Oscillospirales > Ruminococcaceae > Angelakisella. The sequence continues at coordinate 17,973 of JAHHTR010000027.1, read as the reverse complement.
CAACAATATCAAGGTTTGTATGTGCGGATATAACAGTAATATTATTTCTTATACATTTATATACAACTGTATTCGCACATACTCTCTTTATTCCACCGAAAATTATTGGGTGGTGTGAAATTATCAAATTGCAGTTTTTACAAATTGCCTCATCAATAATCTCATTTGTGATGTCCATTACAAGAAGAACACCTGTTACTGTATTTTCTTTGTCACCAACAAGCAATCCGACATTGTCCCACTCACAAGCTGTATCAAATGGAGCAAACTCATCTATTATATTGTATATATCCTGTACCTTCATATAACATTAACCTCATTATATATTAAATATCAATTTGTGACTTTAATTTATCACACAACTCTTTATATTTTAAATATTCTTCTCTGTCTTCATTGTGTTTTAATCCAAATATTTTTTTATCCATTTGCTCTATCAATTTTAATACATATTCTCTTGCATAGCTGTCACTATTCACACAAATTTTTCCCATATATAAATCATACAAGCTATAACTTTCTTTTGTATCTGTCCATTTTGTCTTTATAACCGAATATGGACGATTACCTGCAACGGTACACTTTTCCTCCAATATCACAAAACCATTATCAAGTAAAAATTGTCTTAATACATGAGATTTTGTCATTGGTTGCAAATAATACATTCTTTCGCTATGTGCCTTATAGTCACTGTCCACTATAATTTTTGATATTAACTCGCCACCCATTCCCGCAACTATAACACTGTCAATATCTTCATCTACACTTTGCAAACCATCTGTCAAATATGTTATTATTTTGTCTTGTAAATTCAATTTTGCTATTTCATTAATTGCACTTTCAAGCGGTAATTTATTTATATCAGTTGCTATGCCCTGCTTTACCTTCCCACCTTGTACCAAAGAGCAAATTAAATAGCCATGGTCAGTGCCAACATCAGCTACTGTGTTGGTATTTTCTGTCATATCATAAATTAATTGCAGTCTTCTATCCATCGATATCACCGGTTACTTCCTTATATAAATCTATTGAAGCAAAATAGGATTTTTTAACATCTTCTTTTTTCAATTTTTTCTCGTAAGGCTTCCCTCTTAAACAAATTCTGAAATCTTCAAAACCTTTTAAATCTTCAAAAATCTTTGTATCTGTCAATAAATATCCTACTTCTTCTGCCTTTATGGCTGTTTGTTCAGGGATTTCGCTACCATCTTTGTATGCAAACATCTCAAATGCTTTATGGAAAAATTCAGGATTATCTGTTATAAAAATAGTGCTTTGCACTATATCCAAATCTCCCGCAAGTCTTGTCATACTTGCCATTTGTGTATTTGGATCAAGCTGACTGTCTTCATTTACCGCAAGCTGATAATAATTAATTTGCACATCTACTTTCCCGTTCCCATCAAGGTCTTTACAAAGTGGTCTTAATTTATCTTCTAAAACTCCAATTTGTTCAAAAGATAGATATTTTTCTGTAAGTATGCCTATATTATAATCAGGAGTAACCTTTGTAACCATATCATAAATAAATACGCATATCATTACAAGAAAAATTCCTGCAATAATAATTGGCTTTTTGTAATAAAACAAAAAATTATCCCATTTTTGCTTTGGAGTCATTACAAGTCCTTCCTCAGCTTTTATGCGTTCACGTGATTTTTTCATATTTCTCCTCACTTTTTACATTTATACTTTTATACTTTATTTTTTATTTTGCTATCCATAAAGCTGTTGAACCACAAGGAAGAATAAGTCCTGTTCTCTTTACAGGTAAACCGATATCCGATGCCGATATTTCTCCCCTATACTTTTCGCCTACCGTAACACCAAGTATATATTCCATAACAGATGGTGAAAGTCCTGTTGTATAGCTGTTTATTGCCATAAACAGTGGATTATCCGTTAAAACTTTTGATGTTAACTCAACTAAATCATATACACTATCTTCAAGCTTCCATATTTCTCCACCCGGACCTCTGCCGTATGACGGTGGGTCCATTATAACCGCATCATAAAAAGAACCACGTCTTATTTCACGTTCAACAAATTTTTTACAGTCATCAACTATCCAGCGAATAGGTCTGTCGCTTAATCCGGATAACTTTTGATTTTCCTTTGCCCACGCAACCATTCCTTTTGATGCATCAACATGGCAAACTTCTGCTCCTGCAAGTGCACAAGCAAGTGTTGCACCACCTGTATAAGCAAATAAATTTAATACTCTTATCTTTCTTCCGCTGTTTTTTATAAGGTCAATAAACAAGTCCCAGTTTACAGCTTGCTCTGGAAACAGTCCAGTATGTTTAAACCCTGTCGGAGAAATTTTAAATTTCAAATCTCCATATGAAATTACCCATTCATTTTGTGTAAGGTGGTATGTCATCCACTTACCGCCACCTTGTGCCGAACGGTAATAACGAGCATCTGCTCTTTTCCACATCTCATTCTTTGGTGTATTCCATATTACCTGTGGGTCGGGACGTATAAGCAAACTATCTCCCCAACGTTCCAGCTTTTCGCCTGCGGAAGTATCCAAAACTTCAAATTCTTTCCAATTTTTTGTATATCTCATTTGTTATTATCCTCTTCAATAAATTTTGTACACGTTTAATTTTATCGTAAGAATATTATATTACTATTACTTTTTTATCTAATTTTTGTAAATACTTATATTTATACCAAAAATTCCCTTATACATTTTGCAATATCGTTTACAATATAGGTTATTTCTTCTATATTATCTCCCTCTGCCATTACACGAATAAGCGGTTCTGTTCCTGATGGACGAAGTAATATTCTTCCTCTGCCACTTAGCTGATTTTCATATTTGTGTATTACTTCTTGCAATTCCACACTTTCATTTATGGCAAGCTTCATATCTGTTGTTGCTTCAACATTCAAGAGTACTTGTGGGAATATGTTAATAATTTTTGCTATCTCACTTAGTGATTGTTTGTATTCAGCAATTATTTGCAAAAGCTGAACTGCTGTAAGTTCTCCGTCACCTGTTGTCATATAGTCACTGAAAATTATATGTCCGGATTGCTCTCCACCTATACAGTGTCCATCTTTTAGCATAGCTTCCAAAACATATCTGTCGCCTACTTTTGTCTTTATAATATCAATATCGTTCTTTTTACCAAAGTCCATAAAGCCATAGTTTGACATAACAGTTACAACTGCGGTATTATTTTTAAGCTTATTTTTCTCTTTTAAATGTTTTGCAAATATAGCTATCATAATATCGCCATCAATAATATTTCCAATATTATCAATACCAAGGCATCTGTCTCCGTCACCGTCAAAAGCAAGTGCCAAATCATAATTATTATTAAGAACCATATCTTTTAAGAGTTCTATATGTGTAGAACCGCACTTGTCATTTATATTGTCACCATTTGGATTATTATTAATATAGGTAGCATTCAGTCCTATCTTTTTCATAAGTGTCTCCGCTGTCATTGATGCAGAGCCATTTGCACAGTCTATTAAAACTTTTAAATTACTGAAATCTGCCTGTACTGTACTTGAAATATAGTCCGTATATTCTTCTATCGAATTTTTATATGTATATACTTTTCCTATTTTGTCGCTTGATGCAAATTTGGGTGCAACTGTTCTGTTTAATATAATATCCTCTATTTCTTCTTCGGCACTGTCCGAAAGCTTCAAACCGCCTTTACCAAAAACTTTTATTCCATTATATTCATAAGGATTGTGACTAGCCGAAATCATAATACCTGCATCTGCATTATTTTTATTTATTATATATGCAACAAGTGGAGTCGGTACTTCACCCAAAAACACTACATTCGCACCACCACTGCACAGTCCTGCCGATATTGCACACTCTATCATTGATGATGAACGTCGCGTATCTTTACCTACATATACTGTCGGCATTTTGCCATTTGCAAGTTCTGTCAAAACAGTTGCAAGTGCCTCACCAACACTTATTGCAAGTTCAGGAGATAAATCTCTGTTCGCAATACCTCTTATTCCATCTGTACCAAACAATTTTCCCATAATACTATCTTCTTTCTATCAGTTATAAATATAAAAAATTAATAATATTAAAAATAAGACGGTATTTATTAGTAAAACTGCTATAAATTGCCGTCATATAATAAATTTAACCGTCTTAATTATTTATTATTATGCATAGTCACGCAAAGATTTACTTCTTGTTGGGTGGCGAAGTTTACGCAAAGCCTTTGCCTCTATTTGTCTTATTCTTTCACGTGTTACATCAAATTCTTTACCAACTTCTTCAAGTGTTCTTGCTCTGCCATCTTCCAAGCCAAAGCGAAGTTTCAATACTTTCTTTTCACGTGGAGATAGTGTATCAAGAACTGCTTCCAGTTGTTCACGCAAAAGTGTGTGTGATGCAACATCTGATGGTTCCGGAGTATCCTCATCAGCAATAAAATCACCCAAATGGCTGTCTTCTTCCTCACCGATAGGTGTTTCGAGTGATACCGGTTCTTGTGCGACACGCATTATCTCACGTACCTTATCCACGGGCAAATCCATTTCTTCCGCTATTTGCTCAACTGATGGATCATGTCCGTTTTCGTGCAAAAGTTTTGATGTAACTTTTTTCAACCTGTTTATAGTTTCAACCATATGTACAGGTATTCTTATAGTACGCGCTTGGTCAGCAATAGCACGTGTTATAGCTTGTCTTATCCACCATGTAGCATAAGTTGAGAATTTATATCCCTTTGTATAATCAAATTTATCTACTGCCTTTATAAGACCCATATTACCTTCTTGAATTAAATCCAAAAAGCTCATACCACGACCAACATATCTTTTTGCAATACTTACAACAAGACGAAGGTTTGCTTCGGAAAGTTTTTTCTTTGCATTAATATCGCCTTGATCTTTTTTGATTGCCAACTGTATTTCTTCATCTGTACTTAGAAGAGGAATTCTTCCTATTTCTTTTAGATATACTTTTACAGGGTCATCAATATTCAGTGTATCATTGTATGATGTATCAAGCTTTGAAACTTTTTCTTCAATATCTGTTTCAATCATACTGTCATCTTGTACTTCAATATTGTAAGTTTCAAAAGCCTCGTAAAGTGCCTCTATTTGCTCTACATCAAATTGTAGTTCATCAAGAGCCTCGTTTATCTCTTTTGAAGTAAGTTTACCTACACTTTTTCCTCTTGCCAAAAGATCTTTGATTATCATTTTTTTTCGATTTTGTTTATCCTTTGCACTTTCTTTTTTTGTATTTTTTACATTCTCTTGTTCTGCTTTCATTATATTTCCTCCACATCATTTAATTACATCTTATTTTTTGCAAGAGTATTTAGATAATTTTCAAAATCCTCATCACTCAAATTACCTATATCCTGCTTACTTTTACTATTTTTATGTTCTTGCAGTAATAAAATATACTCATCTACCTCTGCATCACCAATTCCTTTTTCATTTAAGTAAGAAAGAATTTCGCCCATTCTGCCTATTGCCGTTTCCGTTACCACTCCACTCAAACTTACAAGATTTGGAAGTAAACCTTGCGATATTCTTTCTACAATTACATTATATAACTCTCGATTAAATTCCGACACAATATGTTCTATGGTTATTTTTTCGGTAATATAAGTAAGCTTATCCGGGTTATTCCACAAATAGCCGATTATTCTTTCTGATGCAAGAGCCTCCTTAGGAAATTTTTGTTTTTCAAAATCTCCTTTTGTCAAAGGGCTCGTCTCTATAAATGTATGTATATTATTTATTTCCTTTTTTTCATTATATGATGTATTCTTTTTTACTGCTAATTTCACCTGTGTCAAAAGTACGGATTTATCAGTATTAAGTTTTCTGGCAATTTCTCCTATGTATACTTCTTGTCGTATAGGGTTTGATATTGCAACCATAATAGACACAAATTTCTGCAAAAACTCTATTTTTTGTTCAGGGTTTTCTATATCATAGGTATCAAATAATTTTTGTATTTCATATTCTGTTGATGTATTTGTGTTTTTTAATAGTATTTCAAACTTTTCAGCACCATATTTTTTTATAAATTCATCGGGATCTTTTGCATTAGGTATAGTCAAAATTTTTGTCTTTATTCCCGCCTTATCAAATATCGTTACTGCACGTTTTGTCGCCTTTTGTCCTGCCTCATCGGAATCGTATGACAGCACTGCATTATTTGTATATGTTGAAATAAGCCTTGCCTGTTCTTCTGTCAATGCAGTTCCAAGTGTTGCCACAGCATTATCAAATCCCGCTAAGTGCAGTGAAACAACGTCCATATAACCTTCACACAAAATCAGTTCGTCACGCTTTGTATTTTTTGCAATATTAAGTGCAAAAAGATTTTTACTCTTTTTATACACAAGTGTATCGCTGCTGTTTAGATACTTAGGTCCGTTTTCTCCCAACCTTCTGCCGCCAAAACCGATAATGCCACCTCTTAAATCAATAATCGGAAACATTATTCTGTTTATAAAAATATCGTACATATAACCTTTTTGCGATATTTTTCCAAGATAGGCATCTTTTATTTCATCATTTGTATAGCCCTTTGATTTTAAATAATTTACAAGACTATAACTGTTTTCATCAGCAAAGCCTATTCCAAAACGATTAACTATATTTTTGGAAAGACCTCTGTCTGCCAAATACATTCTTGCACTCTTACCATTTTGTCCCATTAAAGAATCATAAAAAAATCTTCCCGCAAGTCTGTTCATTTCAAGCATTCTTATTCTTTTATTTTTTGTTAAATCATCAGAACGATCATCAGGCACTTCTATTCCTGCCTGTTCGGCAAGAATACGAACTGCGTCCATATATTCAAGATTTTCTATTTTCTTGATAAAAGTAATAACATCACCACCGGCGCCACAACCAAAGCAATAAAAGGATTGTGTATCCGGATAGACTGTAAAGGAAGGTGATTTTTCTAAATGAAACGGACAAATTCCGGTTAAAATCTTTCCTCGTCTTTTTATACCGACATATCTGCTTACAACACTTTCTATATCACATTTATATCTTAATTCTGACAAAAAAGCTTCATTTAACATTAGACAAAATTTCCCCTTTCCTTACAATTAGTATTTTTATACATCGCATATATTATTATACTGACAATATTTACAAAACCCTTTAATTTTCTTTTAAAAAAAATTTTTTATTTTAATCTAAATAAAAATTTTTATTGACAATAAAAAATATGTGGTATATAATGTATTCGTATAAATGAATATTTGCTTATCAAGAGTGGCGGAGGGACTGACCCTATGAAACCCAGCAACCTGCTTATATAGTAAGAAAGGTGCTAATTTTTGCGGTTAAACCGAGAGATGAGTTTTTTGTGACACTCGGTTTTTACGAGTGTTTTTTTATTGCAAATTATTATAAAAAATGGTGTTAATACTTAATTATATCATAGAATATATAGTTTGGCAATAATTCGCAAGACCCTTTAAGTAAATATTTAGGCAAATTTTTAAAAACAATGAAAGGGAAATAAAAAAATGTCAAAGAAAAATTTTTTATTTACAAGTGAATCTGTAACAGAAGGTCATCCCGACAAAATATGTGACCAAATTTCAGATGCTGTACTTGATGCAATCATCGCAAATGATCCAAATGCACGTGTTGCTTGTGAAACAACAGTTACAACAGGTAATATATTCGTAATGGGCGAAATAACAACAAATACTTATGTTGATATTCCGGAAATTGCAAGACAAGTAGTCAGCGATATCGGTTATGACCGTGCGAAATATGGTTTTGACTGCAATACTTGCGGTGTTATAACATCAATTAACAAACAATCTCCTGATATTGCACTTGGTGTTGATAACTCAAAAGAAGCAAAAGAAAACGGCACAGAAAACGATAACGGTGCCGGTGACCAAGGTATGATGTTTGGTTTTGCTTGCAACGAAACAGAGGAAATGATGCCAATGCCAATAGCTATGGCTCACCGTTTGGCTCGTAAATTAACAGAAGTTCGCAAAAACGGAACACTTCCTTACCTTCGTCCTGATGGTAAAACACAGGTTACTGTTCGTTATGAAGATGATAAACCTGTTGAAATTACAACTATTGTTATTTCTTCACAACATAGCGATGATGTTACAAACGAGCAAATTCATAGTGACATTATAAAAGAAGTTATTACTCCTGTTGTTCCTGCTGAACTACTTAAAAACACAAAATATCTAATAAATCCAACAGGTAGATTTGTTGTTGGCGGTCCACAAGGAGACAGTGGTTTAACAGGTAGAAAAATTATTGTTGATACATACGGTGGTTGGGGCAGACACGGCGGCGGTGCTTTCTCCGGTAAAGATCCAACAAAAGTTGACAGAAGTGCTGCTTATGCCGCAAGATGGGTTGCTAAAAATATTGTTGGTGCAGGACTTGCATCTCAATGTGAAATTCAACTTGCTTATGCAATAGGTGTTGCAGCTCCTGTATCAATAAATGTTAATACATTTGGTACAGCAACAGTTGAAGAAGAAAAAATTGAACAAGCTGTTAATAAAGTATTTGATTTACGTCCAACAGCTATTATAAATACTTTAGAACTTCGCAAACCTATATATCGTCAATTAGCTGCTTATGGACATATTGGCAGAATAGACCTAGACCTAACATGGGAAAAACTAAACAAAATAGACGAACTGAAAAATGCTGTTGCAAATATATAATATATAAGTAATATGAAACACTTCTAATAGAAATATTAGAGGTGTTTTTTTATAAAAAAACAAGGTGGAAAAACCACCTTGTAAATTAATTTATTCCAATATAAATTATGCTTTTGGTTCTATGTAAGCTGTATCTTTTGGTTCAAGCAATTTTTCTGAAACTCTGTCTTGTTTATCAATTTTGTTTGTTTCAGTATTAATTGTATATTCAAATACAATTTCTGATGCAGCTGCTTTATCAACATCAATTACGATATTTGGTGTAGTTTTTTCACTAAACTCAATATTTGAACCTTTTGTACGAGTAAAGAAAGAAATTGTTGTGCCTTTCTTTGCATAGAATGTAATTTCTTTTCCTGATACTTTTGCACTAACATCTTTTAGTGTCATCTGTCCTTCTTTAACAGCTTTATCTTCGGAAAATTCCATATCTACATCTTTACCGTTAGCATCTTTAAACTTTAATGTGAACTTGTTCATAACATTGCCATTTTCATCTTTTTTAAGAGTATCTTCCGGTTTACTTTCAGGTTTACTCTCTGGTTTACTTTCCGGTTTGCTCTCCGATGCGCTCGAATCAGGTGTGCTTTGTGGAACTGATGTTGAAGAATCAGGAAGTTGTGATAGTTCTTCATCTTTCTTTCCACAACCTACTGCCAATAATAAGCAACATATCAAAGTAGTTATTATTATTAAACCTTTTTTCATTTTAAATTCCTCCTAAAAATCAATAAAAATATATAAATATCATTATCTTCTGATATTGTATGCGAGTATTATAATATATAATTATTAACAACTATATTCTATAAAATGAAATTTTATTTATGATGTTGAACCCACTTAGTATCAATTAAATGCAAATTTTTGTTGTCAATATTGATATCTAGGGCTATTCCGTCATCTAGATACTCTCTCGAATAGACTTTTCCGTTCTGTAAAATCTTAGATTCTATATAACTTTTTTCGTAAGGAATTAGAATAAGTAATCTTGTATGGGAGTTTGGTAATTCATTTTCTATGGCTGTTAATAATTCATCTATATTTTTTCCTGTCTTTGCCGAAATCAAAACCTCATTTTTTAGTACAAGTGGGTCTTCCGTCAATTTATCACACTTATTATAGACAGTTATTACAGGTATATTTTCCGCACCCATATCTTTTAAAACATTTAATGTTACTTTTCTCTTTTCCTCTACGTCAGAATCTGTTATATCGCAGATATTTAATATTAGGTTTGCCTGTGCTGCCTCCTCCAATGTAGACTTGAAAGCTTCTACCAAATGGTGAGGCAATCTGCGAACAAGTCCTACGGTATCAACAAGCATTATTTCTCTCCCATCAGGCAAAGTCAATCCTCGGCTGGTTGGATCAAGGGTTGCAAAAAGTTTGTTTTCAGCAAGTACACCTGCCTGTGTTAAATAATTTAGCAACGTACTTTTTCCCACGTTTGTGTATCCTACTATTGCAACAGTTATAACCGAATCTTTTTTTCTGCGAGAGCGTATCATTTGGCGACGTTTGGCTACTTCCTTTAATTCATCTTGCAGTGTTTCTATTCTCTTTTTAATATGTCGGCGGTCTACTTCTGCCTTTGTTTCACCGGTTCCACGTCTAGCACCACCGCCACCTGCTCCACCTCCTCCTTGTCTTGACATCTGCACTCCTTTTCCGAGTAATCTTGGCAGTTGGTAGCGTAAATTAGCAAGTTCAACCTGCAATTTGCCTTCACTTGTTACTGCGTGACGAGAAAAAATGTTTAAAATAAGCATTGTTCTGTCTAGAACAGGGCAGTTACAAATATCTTCTATGTTTTTTATCTGTGCTGGTGATAGCTCGGTATCAAAAATTATCATTTTGCTTTTTAGCTTTTCTACTAAATCTTGTAATTCTTCTATTTTACCTTCACCAAGAACAGTTGCAACATCCAGTGTAGGTCTCTTTTGTGTAATTATGTCTACAACTTCTATATCGGCAGTTTCACAAAGCTCATTTAATTCTGCTATTGAAGTTTCGCAGTCATATTCGCCTGTATCAACTGCTGCAAGTATAGCCGTTTCTTTTTCAAAATCTTCTGCTAAATCGTACATATATTTCCTTTCTTAAAATATCAAACTAATATAAATCTACAATTATTATACTATATATTTTGTATTTAATCAAACTTTTTTAATATTATAATATCTTTATCGTTAAAATTATAATATTTACAGTCATTTGATATCATTAAAACATCTGTATTTTGAGTAATAATAATATCCAATTTTAATCTTCTTAAAATATTAGATATTTCTTTTATATTCTCTCCATACTCACCAAATATCCATGCAATTTTATAATCTTTGGTTGTTATTGTAATAATATTATCTGTTACTAAATTTAAAATATAATTATCTATACTGTATTGATTATATCTCTCTAAATTCCCCCATAAGTTTTTATTTGGCGTATATATTCTATCATCTTTAACCGTATAGACACCTCTCAAATAATTAAAATCTTTTTTGCTTCTTTTATATTTACCATCAATAAATAAGCTTACATCTTTGTCCAACGTATTGATTAATCTTTGTGTATTAAAAAAATTATTTTTATTATTTGCATCTATCACACATATATTATCATCAATATTACAAATTGCCACTCTACTGTCATTTAACATTATTATAGAATCATTATTTGTTACTTTATAATATGTAAAGAAAATTGTGTTAATGCAAATACATAATATAAAAACATTAAAACGTGTATATGGACTTTTAAATTTTATTTTTATATAAAAGAAAACCATAAAAATTATTATTCCAATAAACAAAATCACAAAATAAAAATTTTTACGATATATGGTATCTATAAAATAAGTGTCATTTTTATAAAAAATTCTTGCAATCTTAATTATAATTTCTACTATTAAAACAGAAACTTTTATAAATATTTGTCCTATTCGATAAAATTCGACACTATAAAACAGAACACCCAAATAACCAAAGCATAAGACAAATGGCATAAACGGAATAACAAAAAACGATACTATTGCTCCAACAAAAGAAAAATTATTAAAAACAAACAGCGAAAACGGTACAACTGCAATGTAAGACACAACGGAAACAGAAATAGCACTCAATAAATTTTTAAACCATCTTTTATTCTTTAATTTTTTTAATACTGAAAAAATTTGCATTAAATTATCGTTTACTCTGCTATAAAAAATTATTAAAATCATATAAATAAAAACTGTCATTATAAATGACAAATCTATAATAGCAAGAGGGATAACAAGTATATATAGTCCGCAAATTAAACCCAATGTGTTTAAGCTGTCAGATTTTCTATCAAAGCAATCTGCCAAATTCATAAAAACTACGAGCATTGACGCTCTGTATGTCGACGGAGAATATTGTGACATTATAAACAACAAAATTCCAAACAATATACTTATAACAAGTTTTAGCTTTTTATATTTCTTTTTTCGAAACACAAAAAATATCAATGAAAACGCAATTGAAATATGAAGTCCGGATACAGATAACAAATGATACAAACCTGTTTTAAGTAATATATCTCTGTCTCTTTGATCTATATACTTCCTATCCGAAAATATCATACCCAAAAGTGTACCTATATGTGATGACTTTTCATTAATATATATTTTATTTATTATATCTGTTTTCTTTTTTTCTATTTTACATAATAGCGGCTCAAATTCATATTTATTACTATATATTATTTTTTGAGGAACAACACTGTAAAGTATTCCTTTTGAAAAAATATTGTAATTATAGTCCATTATAAAGTCTTGATATTCAAAAGTTACTCTTACATTTGTATCTGTCTCCAATTCATCTGTTTTTGCAACAGGTTTTAATAACTTGCTGGGCTGTTTATCTGTATATAAATATTTTTTCCCTCCAAATTCCACCACTCTTGCATAAACAATATCTGTACTACCTATCAATTTATTTGCATAATTTATTTTATTTTGCAAATTATAAAGAGAAAATAAGGCAAGGGCTATTCCAATTAAATATAAGCTTGTATAAATTTTATTGTTCCTATATATTAAACATAAAATAATTAAAAGTAAAAAAAGAACAAAAACATACGTTTTATGAAAAAAAAGAACAGCTATGATAACTGTTATCACAACTGCCCCAAAAGTAAGCATAGGTCTTATAAATATTAAATTTAAGAAACTCTCTTTTAGTTTTATAAAATTATTACACTTCTGCACTTTTATCATATGGTGGCCAAGAAAGAGCCTTTCCTCCCAAAATATGAAAATGTAGGTGTTGAACTGTTTGTCCACCATCTTCACCACAGTTATTTACTATTCTGTATCCATTTTCAAGATTTAGTTTCTTTGCTATATTTGATATTACACTAAAAATATGTCCAATAACTTTTGCATCTTCTTCTGTCAATGTATTTGCAGACTCTATATGTTCCTTTGGTATTACCAAAAAATGTACAGGTGCCTGTGGTGCAAGATCATAAAATGCAACACATTTATCATCTTCATATAGCTTATTTGCAGGTATTTCACCATTTACTATTTTGCAAAATACACAATTCATAATAAAAAAACCTCTCTTTTTATTAAATTACTTATACATTCTCTTTTTGTTCTTCGTCTTTTTCTTCTCTATAAGCAATAACAGTCAATATCTGCTTTGCATTAGATGATTTTACCTTAAAATTAATATCTTGTATCTTTATTGAAACATTTTCGTTCTTTGCAGGTATTCTTTCAAGCTGTCCTATTATTAGTCCGCCAAGTGTTTCATAATCTTCTTCGTATTTGCCCAAATCACAGTTAAATATTTTTTCTACTTCATTTAAACCAATATCACCATTAAAAATATATCTGTTCTTTGTTATTTCTGTAATATCCATATCTTCGCTGTCATATTCATCTTGAATATTACCGACTATGCTTTCCACAATGTCCTCCATAGTCACTATACCAGATGTTCCGCCATATTCATCTATAACAATAGCAATTTGTGTTTTAGCTAAGTTTAATTGTGAAAACATATCTCGACAACGTGTATTTTCAGGAACAAAAATAGGTTTTCGCATATATTTTGTAACTTTAAAATTATTACACTTTTCTTTGTTTTTAATCAGCTGCAATAAATCTTTAACATTAAAAATACCTATTATATCATCTGCATTTTCGCCCATAACGGGAAAACGAGAATAACCATATTTACTTGCTATATCAAGTATTTCATTAAGTGAACTGTCCTTCTCTATAAAGACAGTATCTGTACGATGTGTCATTATATAGTCAACTGTACGATCATCAAGCTCAAAGATATTATTTATCATTTCTTTTTCTTGTTGCTCAATACCACCCATATTCTCACTGACGTCCATCAAAAATCTTATTTCTTCCTCGGTTACATAGTCCTCATTTTCTTTATACTCAGCACCGAAAATTTTGGAAATTAGTTTTATCAAAAAATCGCATACTGCTCTTAACGGATAAAAAACTATATATATTGCAAAGGCTATCTTTGCAACAAAATTTACATTTTTTACACCTGATGTTTTTGCAAGTCTCTTTGGAACTCCCCTTGAAACAACCATTATTATTAACGAAAAAACTATTATACATACAAAAAGTTCTAAATCTTTTATAACAATACTTTGATTTTTAAAAATAGGAAGATTTCTTATTGATGATAAGGCAAACACCGCAAAAGTCAGATGCAAAAAAGTATATGCACAACGCATAGAAGACTTAAATCTGCGGGGACTCTTTAACAATATACGTAGTAATTTGTTTTCTTCCTCTTTCTCAAATATTTGTTTTAAAAATGCATCAGGTACTCCGCAAATGGTTTTTTGACAGAAAACAACCACACTAGCCAAAATAATCGAAATAAGGGAAATCCAAATACTGACAGTATCAGGGTCCATAAAAGTTAACACTCTCCATTCTTTTTTCATAAAAAACTTAATACTTATTCTTAATTATATTAAAAATACAATGATTTTAGTATACTATAACAAAAATGTATTGTCAATCAAAATACAAAAACAAAGAGACTGCATAAATATATGCAATCTCCTTATTATTTGTTACCTTTATTCAAGGTAATTATTTACCATTGTTCATATTGAAACGTTTATTAAATCTATCAACACGACCGCCAACGTCTATCAATTTTTGTTTACCTGTAAAGAATGGATGACATTTTGAGCAGATTTCAACACGGATTTCAGGTTTTGTTGAACGTGTTTCTATTGTATTACCACAAACGCATTTTATAACTGATGGTACATAGTTAGGATGTAGTCCTTCTTTCATTTATCTTCACCTCGCTATTATAGTATGACATAACATTAATATGCTATCATAAAATTGTTATAATTGCAATAGAAAAAGCCGTTTTTTAAAAAAATAATTTTATTTTTTTGATATTTCTATAAATATTCTTAAATTTAATAGTTATTAACTGTTAGTAATTTAGTAGCTTATGAAATTTTTGAATTATTTTCTTTTTTAATAAATAAAATTACAACACAAACTACAACTACAAATAATATCCCTGCAATGAGAACAGTATACATCATTTTTGTACTGTGCTCTACCAATACAACTGTTGATATCCCTTCTACATCTATACTGTCTTGATGTGTTGACAAAACTTTGTTGCCGGCAAAATCACCATTAATATACATATCCCATTTACCTTTCGGTAAATTGTATTTTATTGTCTCTTTATTTGCATTGTGTATAACTATTATATCTTCTTTATCATCGCTTAATCTATATGCAACAACATTTTCTTTAACTGTTTCATCAAAATTAAGTTTTTGTATGACTTCCTCTGCTGTATTAAGTCTCAATATATTGTGATTTTTTCTAAATTCTATTAAACCTTTATAATAATTATAGATATCTATATTTTCTTCTTTTTCGCTCCATTTCAGAGAATTTATTTCATCAGATGACTTATAACTGTTACTGTCAAAACCATTTTCGGTCGGTTTTGAACGTAAAAATTCTTCGCCTGCCTGCATAAACGGAATACCCTGTGATGTATATACAATAGAAGCTGCCAGTTTATTCATTTTCTTTAATGTTTCCACATCATCATCTGAATTACTGGTATTCAGCTTATCCCACAATGTAAGATTATCGTGTGCAGATACATAGTTTATTGATTGTGAAGGTTTTTTTGCCCAACCCTTGGTATACATAACCTGTGGATGCGTTATGGCACCAACTATGCCGAATTTAACTTGTTCTTCCTTTTTTATTGCACCTGTTGCAAAACCTTTTTCTTTGTCATTAAACACGTGTCCTTTTATACCGTCACGGATATCATCATTAAACATTGCAACATCATTAAGTTTTGAAGCATTTATTTTTTGTGCCTTTTCAAAATCGGGAAGAGGACTAAGTCCACCTGTCCAACCTTCACCATACACCAAAATACTCTCATCTATTTTGTTTAGTTCTTCACGAACCATATTCATAGTTTCTATATCATGAAGTCCCATAAGATCAAATCTAAAACCGTCTATATGATATTCAGTTGCCCAATATTTAACAGAATCAACAATAAATTTTCTTACCATTGCTCTTTCGGAAGCTGTTTCATTACCACAGCCTGAACCATTACAATATCCGTTTGCATCTTTTCTGTAATAGTAGTTAGGTACTATTTTATTAAAATCAGAATCTGCTGTTGCACCTGTATGGTTATATACAACATCCATAATTACTCTTATGCCATTATCGTGTAGTTTTTTAACCATTTCTTTAAATTCTGTTATTCTTACATTACCATCAAATGCGTCAGTTGAGTATGAGCCTTCGGGTGTATTGTAGTGCTGTGGGTCATATCCCCAATTAAACTGTGTGCTGTCTTTTTCGTCAACCGAACGATAATCAAACGACGGCAACAAATGTAAATGTGTGATACCTAAATCTTTTAGATGTGCAAGTCCTGTACTTGTTCCGTTAGATGTCTTTGTATTTTCCTCTACCAAACCCAAAAATTTACCTTTATTCTTTATACCGCTGCTACTGTCCATTGACATATCACGTACATGTAGTTCATAAATAACAGCATCTGTATAGTTTGCAAAATCAGGTCTTTTATCTTTTTCCCAGTTTTGCGGATTGGTATTTGCCAAATCCACAATCATACCACGTTTACTGTTGATACCAACTGCTCTTGCGTATGGGTCAACAGCCTCTTGCTCATTTTCATCAACTGTCACACTATATGTGTAAAATTTATTAAGTAAATCTTCATTCGATGTATGTACCCATGTACCATTTACATCTTTCATCATATCAACCTGACTTATAGCTTTGCTTTCTTCACCTGTATCATATATATTTAGTTTTACCTGTGTTGCGGTTGGTGCCCATACTCGGAATTTTGTACATGCTTTACTGTATAAAGCGCCCAAATCATCACCACTGTAATAATATTTTTTATCAAAAATTTTATCAAAACCACCACTTAAATCAATACTTATTTTTCCATAATCTTTTATTTCAAGATAATAGGACTTTCCTAAGTCCATTTCCCCGTCCATTATAACAGTAACGCTTGTATTATCACCCGTTTCAGGCACCCATATTTTTTTAATTTTATATTCATTGTTGTCTTTATCGAAAACTTTATAATTTAATGTATCTGTTGTATCAGTTACATCAATAGGCTTTGTAACATTAAATTCTATTTGATTGTTTTTTACAAATCCAGCCTTCAAAATTTTTGGAGACAGGTCAACATCTTCTTTTTTGCTATATACATTTTGGTCACCTTGTAATATATATACATCTGTTTTATCTGATGTAATACTCACAAATCTATCCATACTTATATCTTTTTTTTCCCAGTCACCGTATCTTACTATAAAGCCAACTTTTTCAGGCATTTCATTTTTATTCAATTGGACATCTAAATATACACCATAATCGTCTGTACCTGTAAAATTTACACCTTTTCCTTCTTTGCCAAACTCCCAAACCCACAAATTCCAATTTTCATAATTGTCGTCAAATCTTTTGTAATGAATACGCAATATTGGAGTCTCAGTAGCAGTAGCTATCTGAATACCACCAAAACAAAAAACAAAAAGAATATTAACTGCTAAAAATAATGTCGACAATTTTGATAAAAATTTACTCTTTTTCATAGTTTCTCTCTTTCATTTTAAAATTCTAAAAATAGTCTTTGAAATATTTCGTAAAATTTCGTAGACTTGGTAATATTATATCTATATTTTATTTAAATATCAATATTAT
>JAHHTR010000026.1 GCA_020024515.1 Angelakisella sp. | reverse complement strand
ACTGGTTGGTTTCATGCTTCTGGATACTGCTAATATTTTTACAAATTGCTCTAGAATTATTTGATTATGTCAATTGGTATAATAATATTCGTATACATGGGTCACTGAATTATCATACTCCTAA
Source organism: Angelakisella sp. (assembly GCA_020024515.1). Classification (GTDB taxonomy): domain Bacteria; phylum Bacillota; class Clostridia; order Oscillospirales; family Ruminococcaceae; genus Angelakisella. The sequence continues at coordinate 23,537 of JAHHTR010000026.1, read as the reverse complement.
AGAGTGTACTGCCCCAATTTGTGCGGACAGTACAAAAAGAACCTCTTATGGTATGGAATGTTAAATTTTAAGCAGGCAAAACCAAATTCTACAAGTCTGAAGTTATATCTTCGTCTGTTTGTGGAGTTTGGATTTTTTTTACTAAAAAAATCTTCAGGAGGAAAAAGAGTTTGAAAATACTCAAGGTAATCAATAATAATGTGGTTAGTTGTCTTGACAATCATAATAAAGAAGTGGTTGTTATGGGCAAAGGCTTGGGATTCCATACAAAACCTGGAGGGAATGTAAATAAGGACGCTGTTGAAAAAGTGTTTCGTATGGATTCTATGGAAGAATTTACTCGCTTAAAGGATTTATTTGAACGTTTGCCGGTAGATTTATTGGAGGTTTGCAGCCAAATTATCGAATATGCGAACCAAACACTTGGGCATAGGCTAAACGAATCAATATACGTAACATTAACAGACCATATTCAATTCGCAATCGAACGTTCACATAATGGCACGTATCTGCATAATGCACTAAACACAGAAGTAAAAGTATTTTATCCAAAAAAATATGGAATAGGTAAATATGCACTTGAATATATTAAAAGAAAACAAGGAGTAACATTACCCGAAGATGAGGCGGCAAGTGTGGCTTTACATCTTATAAATGCTGAATTTGATACTTCTATGAATGTGACTATGAAGGCAACGCAGGTATTAAAACCAATGGTTCAGATACTTGAAAGATGGCCGGGATTAAAGCTTGACAGAGGAAATATTTTTTATGATGAATTGCTTGTTCATTTAAAATTTTTGGCTATGCAAGTTTTTGCAAAGAATGAAAAAGATGATTGGGGAAATACAGAACTCATACGCAATTTGCAAAAAAGTATTCCTGACGCATTTGCTTGTGCACAATCAATAACATCTTATTTGATTGAACAATGTGGTCATACAGTATCGCTTACGGAACAGGTTTATTTGGCAATTTGTATTAGACGGGCTTGTAAACTATAATATATTACGATAAATGAAAGGATTAAATAAAATGGGTTTTTTTGATAAATTATTTGGCAAAGACTCTTTGAATACTATTTATGCACCAGTTAATGGTGAGGCAGTAGATATAAAGCAAGTTAGTGATCCGACATTTGGAGAAGAAATTTTGGGAAAAGGCATAGCTATTCGCCCAAGTGAAGGAAAAGTATTTGCACCATGCGATGCTACTGTTGATATGATGTTTGAGACAGGACATGCTGTAAGCTTGATTGCGGATTTCGGTGCTGAAATATTGATTCACGTAGGACTTGATACAGTTGAACTAAAAGGAAAACATTACAGTGTACATATTAAAAATGGTGATAAAGTCAAAAAAGGTGATTTGCTTATAGAATTTGATTGTGAAGCAATAAAAAACGACGGTTACGATACTATTACGCCGTTAGTTATATGTAACACTGCTGATTACTCCACATTTAAAATAAGTGTTGGTAAACCTGTGAATGTTGGTGATGCAGTTATAGAATTGGGAAAATAGTCATATAAGATTTGGAAAGGAGCAATTTATGAAACAAGGTTACGGCTTGTCGGTATTTTCTGGAGTTGCCATTGGGAATGCTGTTGTTTACAGAAAAGCTCAAAGAAAAACAGCTGTATTTTCAGGTGATTTTGCTATTGAACAGGCGAAATTCGATGATGCTTGCAAAAAGGCAAAAGAACAGTTATCAAAAATATATGAAAGAGCAAAAGAAGAACTTGGAGAAGAACAGGCTGCAATAGTAGAAGTGCAAATGCTGATGCTTGATGATTTAGATTATTTGGAGTCGGTTGTAAGCGAAATAGCAAGTGGAATAGCAGCTGCAACAGCAGCACTTGAATGTGGCGAGATGATGGCACAGGTTTTTGCTGATTTAGATGATGAATATATGCAAGGACGAGCAACGGACATTCGTGATGTATCGCAACGTGTTGCAAATATACTATGTTGTACAGATGAATTTTCACTTCCTGACGGCTATTTTATCTTAGTGGCGGAAGATTTGGCGCCAAGCGAAACAATTCAGCTTCCGAGAGAGAGAATACTTGCATTTGTTACACAAAAAGGTTCTTCAAGTTCACATACAGCCATTCTTGCCCGTACACTAAATATCCCATCACTTGTGCAGTCCGATATTTGCTTAGATGAGGTATCAAAATGTGATGTGTTCGCAGTAGATGGTTTTACAGGTAATTGGTATATCAATCCGGATGAAGAAACACTTGCGATGTTAAAGAAAAAACAAGCAGAAGTTCAGGCTGATAAAGAGGCTTTGGAAGTATATAGGGGCAAAAAGAGTATTACAAAGACCGGCAAAGAAGTTTTACTTTGTGCAAATATAGGTTGTCCGGAAGATGCCGAAGCAGCTGTTGCGGGAGACGCACAAGGTATAGGACTAATGCGAAGTGAGTTTTTGTATTTGGGCAGAGATAATCTACCGACCGAAGATGAACTTTTTGAGGCATACAAAAAAGTGGCAGAAATAATGGGAGATAAACCTGTTGTAATTCGTACACTTGACATAGGTGCCGATAAACAAGTTAGCTATATGGGACTTGATAAGGAAGAAAATCCAGCATTGGGACTGCGTGGACTTAGAATATGTCTTACAAGAGAAGATATTTTTCGTCCGCAGCTTAGAGCAATTTATCGTGCCGGCGCTTATGGAAATCTGAATATAATGTTTCCAATGGTTGCATCTGTTTGGGAATTACAGGAGTCAAAGGCACTTTGTAATGAAATTCGCAAAGAATTACAAAGCGAGGGTATTCCGACAAAAGATATTCCTATCGGTGTTATGATTGAAACACCGGCGGCTGCGGTTTTGGCACAGGAACTTGCAAAAGAGGTGGCATTTTTCAGTGTAGGCACTAATGATTTAACACAGTATACACTTGCCGTTGACCGTCAAAATGCAAAGCTTGATAAATTCTATGACCCATACCACCCTGCAATTATCGTACTTCTTTCACATATTGCAAAAGCTGCAAATGAGGCAGGTATTTGGGCAGGTATTTGCGGTGAACTTGGCGCTGATACAAAGATGACAGAGAAATTTTTACAAATGGGATACACCGAGCTTAGTATGGCTCCCAGTCGTATATTGGAAACACGTAAACTTATTTGCGAAAGCGAGGTATAAATAAATGAAAGAATTCAGTTATGAAATTAAGGACGCAATGGGTATTCATGCTCGTCCGGCAGGATTGCTTGTAAAGGCTGTCGGCGACTATCAAAGTGCAATAACAATAGTTGCACCAAACGGTAAAGCTGATGCAAAACGTATAATGGCTGTTATGCGTTTAGCTGTTAAACAAGGCAATACTGTTACAGTTACTTGCGAAGGTGCAGATGAAGAAAAGGCTTGCATAGAATTACAAGCTTTCTTTGAAGCAAATTTATAATTTTTTATGGTTTTGGCCAGATGATCGTTGTGGGCCGACGGTCTTATAATATAGGCAAAAGAAGATTAAGGAGGAATTTTCTTATGATGAAATATCTACAAAAGTTAGGTAAAGCACTTATGTTGCCTGTTGCAACACTACCTATCTGTGGTATATTAATGGGTTTGGGCTATGCGTTAGCTCCAGGTGTAATGGGTGTTCCTGATGCGCCAACCAGCGGTTTTGCATACGTTTTAGGTTTCTTTTTGATTAAAGCAGGTGGTGCTCTAATCGATAATATGGCTATTTTGTTTGCTATCGGTGTGGCAGTTGGTTTAGCTGATGAAAATGATGGTACAGCAGGTCTTGCAGGTTTGGTATCATGGCTTATTGTTACTAAGCTATTGACACCAAGTGTTGTTGGTGTAATACTTCCAAAAATGATAGAGAATCAAACAACTGCTGTTGCCTTTGCTAAAATTGAAAATCCATTTATTGGTATCCTAACAGGTATTATCGGTGCACTATGCTACAATAAATTTAAGAATACAAAACTACCTGATGTTTTGGCATTCTTCTCAGGTAAACGTTCAGTTGCCATCGTTACAGGTCTTGTTTCAATAATAACTTCAGCTATACTACTATTTGTATGGCCAATCGTATTCAGTGGTTTGGTAGCAGTTGGTAACGGTATAAAAGGTCTTGGTGTAGTAGGTGTTGGTCTATATGCATTCCTAAACCGTCTACTAATTCCAACAGGTTTACATCATGCTCTAAACAACGTTTTCTGGTTCGATACAATTGGTCTTGGTGATCTAACAGCTTATTGGGGTGCTTTGGTTGAAGGCGACACAATGGCTAACGGTACAGTTATTGACTGGTCTGTTGGTTCATATATGGCTGGCTTTTTCCCATGTATGATGTTTGGTATCGCAGGTGCCTCACTTGCTATGATTCAAACAGCTAAAACATCTAAGAGAAAAGCTACAATTGGTATCGTAGGTTCAACAGCTATCTGTGCTTTACTATGTGGTGTTACAGAGCCATTTGAATTTGCATTTATGTTCCTAGCATTTCCTCTATATGTTGTATATTCAGCTTTGTATGGTATTTTCGCTGCTGTTACAGTTGGTCTTGGTTTCCGTGCAGGTTTCTGCTTCTCAGCAGGTTTAACTGACCTTATCTTCTCAGCTTCATTGCCGGCAGCTGCTAAAACTTGGTTAATTTTACCAATAGGCATTGTAGCAGGTATTGTATTCTACTTTGTATTCCTATTTGCCATCAAGAAATTTGATCTTAAAACACCCGGTCGTGAAGATGATGTTGAAGGTGAAATGAATATTGAGCTAGCTAATAATGACTATACAGCTATGGCTGAAATAATCCTAGAAGGTGTTGGTGGTAAAGAGAATCTAACATCTATTGACCATTGCATAACACGTTTACGTTTGGAAGTAAAAGATCGTTTACTAGTAGATGAGCATAAAATTAAATCTTCAGGTGTGTCTGGTGTTATTCGTCCGGGTAAAACTTCTGTTCAAGTTATCGTTGGACCAAAGGTTCAATTCGTATATGAAGAATTTAAGAAATTGGCTAAATAATACATACTTCTACAAACTGTGGCCCACACAGTAAGTGGTCTATCAATATAAAAATAGGATAGAAGAATAAAAAAACGAGCTAAGGTAATTTGACTTGGCTCGTTTTTTTGTGTGCTTATTTATCTAGTGCAAATCTTGCTGCTTTAACAAGTTCTGCCGATGTTTTCTGTATATGCCACTCATCAAAGTTAGGTATACCCATAGGAACATTTTCTTTTCTAAAAATCATACCACTTTCTTTATTTATTTTACCGCTCATATGAAAAGAAGATGCTTTTGGAAATTCCAAACGAAACTGACTTATGATATCTGCATTTACTCCCGCACCGATTAACACTTCTGCACCATTGATTTCTTCCTTAATATCCAAAAGTTTTTTTATGGTTTCCTTCCCAATAATACAGTTTTCTGCGCCGCCACTGGTTAATATGGTTTTAAAACCAAGTTGAGAGGCAAGTCTGTAAGTGTCTTCTAAATTTTGTGATACATCAATCGCACGATGCAGTGTCAAATCTGCACCGTCTGCCACGTCAATTAACGGTTTTAAGGTTTCAATATCAAGTTTACCATCTTTTGTCAAGCAGCCTATAACAAAGCCATTTGAACCCGCTGCTTTTAAGTTTTTTATTTGATTAATCATAATTTCTGTTTCATTTCTATCATATAAAAAGTCGCCGGCACGAGGTCTAATCATACTACGAATTTCTATATCACTGTCTTTTCTTATTTGCGCCAATAGTTCTATATATGGTGTAATTCCGCCTATTGATAACGCACTGCACAGTTCAAGTCTGTCTGCTCCTCCTTGTATGGCAGCTTTTGCAGATGCAAGACTATCTACGCATATTTCCAATATTTTTTTCATAAAAACTCCTTTCAAATACAAATGTAATAAAAAATATGGGCTAATTCACTTATGTAGCAAATTAGCCTATATCTTTTGTCAATTATTATTCTTATTTACGAATACTTGCTCCTATTGTTTCAAGAGCATTTATAATTTTGTTCATTACAGTGTCACATTCTTCAACAGTCAGTGTTCTTTCAGATGAACGAAGTGTAAGGGCATAGGCAACTGATTTTTTACCTTCGCCTAATTGTGAACCTCTGTAAACATCAAATATTTCAAGTTTTTCAAGTATTTTACCACTTTGTTTTTTGATGATTTTCTCTATTTCAGCAACAGGTAGTGATTCATCACAAATAACAGCTATGTCACGTGTTGATGCTGGGAATTTTGGTAGTGGGGTATATTTCTTATCTTTGTTATGGATATTGTATATAGTATCTTCATCTATTTCCGCTACATATACTTTTGCGTTGATAGAAAATTCGTTTGCAACAGTTGGGTGTATTTCGCCGATGATACCGATTTCTGTATCACCTACAACTATTCTTGCTGTGCGGCCTGGGTGATATGATAAATTATTTTTCTCAGGAATATATTCAACATTTTCTATACCGCTATCTTGCAACATAGTTTCAACTACACCTTTAATGCTGTAAAAGTCCTCGTTTTTGCCGTAGAACCCAAGTATTACTTTTGTTTTTTCTGTTGGCAATTCGTTTTCGCTTGTTGGCAAGTATTCTTTTGCTATTTCGTATAGTCTTGCTTGTTGATTACGGTTGTTGTAGTTGCGTGAAAGGATGTCAAGCATTGATGGCAGTGCAGTTGTACGCATTATGCTGCTGTCTTCACCAAGTGGGTTTAGGATTGTTACTGAATTGCGTAGTTTGCTGTCACTTTTAAGGTGAATTTTATCATAAAGTTTTGGGCTGATGAATGAATAAGTAATAATTTCGTTTACACCCATACCTTGTAGATTATTGCATATATTTTTGGTGAATTTTTGTCTGTTGCTGTATCCACCTTGTGCAAAGCCTGACAGAGCAGTAGTAGGAATTTTGTTGTAACCGTAAATTCTTGCTATTTCTTCGGCAATATCAGCCTTGTGTTCTAGGTCTTTGCGGTATGAAGGAACTGTTATTGTGTCACCGTCTACTGTAACATCAAGTTTTTTCAGAATTTCTGTCATTTCGTTTCTGTCGATATTTACACCTAAGAATCTGTTTGTCCAGTCAGGCTCAAATTTAATTGTGTGCGCAATGTTGTTGTCGTTATCTATATCAATAATACCACTTACAACTTCACCAAAGCCAAGTTCTTCTATGAGTTGACAAGCACGGGCAAGTATCTCCGGACAAGTACGGCTGTCAAGACCTTTTTCAAATCTACCTGAGGATTCTGTACGCATACCAAGTTTTTTTGCTGTCAATCTTACAGAGCTTCCCTCAAAGCAAGCAGCCTCAAATACAACTGTATTTGTGTCATCATTGATGCCTGAGTATTTGCCACCCATAACACCTGCAACAGCAGTTGGTTTTTCTTCGTCAGCAATAACAAGCATTTCCTCGCTTAGGTTTCTGTCTGTATCGTCAAGAGTTTCAAGTATTTCTCCTGCCTTTGCATTACGTACAACTATTTTGTTGTTTTTGATATTAGCAAGGTCAAATGCGTGCATTGGGTGACCGTATTCAAGCATAACGTAGTTTGTAATATCAACTATGTTATTAATAGGGCGAACGCCTGATGCACGTAGCCTTTCACGAATATATCGTGGAGAAGTGCCTACTTTTACATTTTTTACAACAGCAGCCATATAACGCATACAAAGTTCTTTGTTTTCTACTTCAACACTTATATAGTCCTCAACTTTTTCGCTATTTGCCTTTACTTTCGGTTTTGGTAGGTTTAGTGGTATGTCAAATGTAGCGGCAGCCTCTCTTGCAAGTCCTCTTACTGACAGACAGTCAGGTCTGTTTGATGTTATTTCAAATTCCACACACATATCGTCAAGTCCGATAGCCTTACAAATATCCATACCAACTGTCTTATCACAGTCATCGCCAAGAATGAATATACCGTCAGCTATTGCATAAGGGAAGTCGTTTATAGTAAGGTTAAGCTCACCCAATGAGCATAGCATACCGTAGCTTTCAACACCTCGAAGTTTACCCTTTGTAATCTTTACACCATTCGGTAGCAAAGATTTATGTTTTGCAACAGGAACATAGTCGCCGACTTGTACGTTTTGCGCACCTGTTACTATTTGCACTGCTTCTTCGCCGACATCTATTTGACATATCCATAGGTGGTCGGAGTCAGGGTGCTTTTCCATAGAATTAACTTTACCTACAACAACATTTTGTATTTCAGAATTTTCAAGTTTATAGCCTTCAACTTTTGAACCTGAAATTGTCATACCCTCACAAAAATCACGAGGGTTCATATCTATTTTAACGAAATCGTTTAGCCATTTCATTGATAAATTCATATTATCACTCTATCCTTTCAATGTTCATTTTATCAGTAATTATTAATTAGAATTGTGACAAGAAACGTACATCGTTTTCGTAGAACATACGCATATCATCAATACTGTATCTACCCATAACAAGTCTTTCAAGACCTATACCAAAGGCAAATCCGCTGTATTCTTCCGGATCAATACCACAGTTTGAAAGTACTTTTGGGTGAACCATACCGCACCCCAAAATCTCTATCCAGCCTTCACATTTACAAATACGGCAACCTTCACCGTGACAGTTAAAGCATTGTAGGTCAACTTCCGCTGATGGCTCAGTAAATGGGAAGTGGTGTGGACGAAAACGAATAACCGCATTTTCTCCGTAGATTTTCTTAACAACAGCCTCTAAGCAACCTTTTAGGTCTGCCATTGTGATATTTTTGTCTACAACAAGTCCTTCAATTTGGTGGAAAACAGGTGAGTGCGTGGCATCAACAGCGTCAGAACGATAAACACGACCCGGAGCAATAATTCTGATAGGTGGTTTTTTATTTTCCATTACACGAATTTGTACAGGAGAAGTTTGTGTACGCAAAAGCATATTTTCACTTATATAGAAGGTGTCCTGTGTATCACGTGCAGGGTGATTTTTAGGTAGGTTCAGTGCCTCAAAGTTATAGTAATCTGTTTCAATTTCAGGACCTTCTGCTATTTCAAATCCCATACCGATAAATATTTCTTTTATGTCATCAAGAACAATGTTTAGTGGGTGTTTGTGACCTTTTTCTATCTTTGTTCCCGGCATAGTAACGTCAATGGTTTCAAGTTTCAGTTTTTGCTCCATAGCAGTTTTTTTCAGTAGTTCTTGCTTTTCTGCAACTTCATTTTCCAAAAACTCACGTACCTGGTTTGCCAGTTGTCCCATTGCAGGACGTTCTTCGGCAGATAGTTTACCCATTTGTTTTAGGATATTTGTAAGTTCCCCTTTTTTACCCAAAAATTTTACACGAATATTATCCAGCTCTTGTAAATCTGCAATTTTTTTCAGTTGTGAAGTAGCAGTATCTTTTATTTGTTGTAATGCTTCTTTCATAGGTTTAGTTCCTCCCCAATAAATTATTTTATGTTTTGTTATGGTAGTTATTTTTCGTAAATATAAAAAACCTTCGCCCCAAAAAGAACAGGGACGAAGGTATAATATTAATTACTTCCGTGGTACCACCCAAATTTCGATACAATAAGTATATCGACACTTTTAGTCGTCTGTAACGTAACGAAACGTCACTGCCTAGTTATATAATCTATGTTCAGCAGTGCCACTCCCGAGTGAACTTCATAATTATATATACATAACTTATTTTCACCAAATATAAGTCTCTCTGATATGATACATAAAAACTACTCTCTCGTTCATTGTGTTTTAAACATAATTATAATAACATTATTATAAGCATTTTTCAAGTGGTAATTAAAGTTTTATTTATATTTTGATTTATTATTTTACGTTGTCTGTAGAAATAACTTCTTTAAAGCTTGTTGCAAGACCTGCAAGACCTTGTATTTCGCTTGGAATAATAATCTTTGTAGCTTTACCGTCAGCAACTTTTGCAAATGCCTCCAAACTCTTTAAAGTGAGAACTTTATCGTCAGGGTGAGCCTCGTTTAGTAGTTTCAAACTGTCTGCAAGAGCTTTTTGTACCATTAGTATAGCTTCGGCCTCACCTTGTGCCTCACGTATTTTTTGTTCACGAACAGCATCTGCACGTAAAATAGCAGCTTCTTTTTCTGCTTCGGCACGTAGAATTTGTGATTGTTTTTCACCTTCTGCTACAAGGATTTGACTGTGTTTGTCTCCTTCTGCGCGTAGAATGGATTCACGTCTTTCACGTTCAGCCTTCATTTGTTTTTCCATTGCGTCTTGTATTTCACGTGGTGGAATAATGTTTTTTAGTTCAACACGATTAACTTTAATACCCCATTTATCAGTAGCAGTATCAAGAGTTGCTGTTATTTTTGTATTGATAACATCGCGTGAAGTAAGCGTACTGTCAAGTTCCATTTCACCTATAATATTACGAAGTGTGGTAGCGCATAGGTTTTCGATAGCTGATATTGGACGGTCTACGCCATAAGTATAAAGTTTGGCATCTGTAACTTGGAAAAATACAACTGTATCTATTTGCATAGTTACGTTATCTTTTGTGATAACAGGTTGTGGCTTAAAGTCAACAACTTGTTCTTTCAAAGATATTTTCTTCAAAACTTTATCCACAAAAGGCATTTTTACATGAGGGCCACGTTCCCATGTGCATTTGTAAACACCCAATCTTTCTATTACGTAACAGTAGGATTGTGGGACTATTTTGATGTTTGAGATTACCAAAATAACAATTATGGCTAGAACAATTAGAAAATATGGCATAGATATGCCCTCCCTTTAAATAAATTTATAATATGTGCTTTTGCACTTATTAACATTTTTAAATTAGTTTTTTATGTAGTTTTCGATTTCGGTTTTTAGAATAAAAATATGTCCTTTCCTTTCAACCACAATTTATTTTTTTACAAATATACTAATATGATAATAAAATATGTTCATACATTTTCGTTTACAGGGGTAACGATTATTTTAACACCTTCAATGCGTTCCGGTTTTACAACAGCACCGACAGGAATAATGACTTCATTTGAAGTAGAACGAGCAGTCCACAACAGTCCGTCAATATCAACACGTCCGCTAGATTTTAAGTTATCAATTTCTTCAATAACTGTTCCGTTAAGTTCCAATACTCTGTCTGCATTTGTTTTTTGCTTTTTAACTTCAAGGAATTTTTTGGTAAACGGACGGGTAATTAATAATAGAACAAGAGCTAAAATAACAAATACTGAAAATTGGATTAAAAGCGGAAGTTTAAACGCAGCTGGGATTATGGTAACCAGTGCTGATATTGCAAACCAAATTGAAACCATTTGTGTGGTGGCAGCTTCCAAAAGCATAAAAGATATTGCAACAAAAATCCAAACATACGGCATAATATTTAACATAATAAAAAGCTCCTCTCAATAATTATAACTGTTACTAATGATGTTGCATATATATTAGCATAAAATGTAGATTTTTGCAATAATATTTTATGTATAATAAACAGGATTTTTATTAATTACCTTTTTATTGCGTTCGATAAATAATGTTGTTATAATCAAGGTAATGGCTATTATGTATATGTAAGTTGGTATTTTGTTCAAGATTATATACTAGACATTAATTTTTAGAGTGTAATAAGAGGAGAAAAAAGTTTTGGGTGAGTTATTTTTTAATGTGCTGAATACTACTTGACAACAAGTAGTTGTATGTGTAATGGGTGGTTGGCTTATTTATCTTGTAGTAAAAAAGGATATGGAACCGACACTTTTGCTACCAATGGGTTTTGGGGCAATTCTTGTCAATTTACTGCTTTTCGGTGCGGTAACATAGATTTATGATGGGGAGGCAGAAATCAGTGTAATAGATGTACTCTTTTGAGTATGTATAGCAAATGAGTTATTTCTGTTACTTTTATTTGTTGATATTGGTGCTATGATAGACTTTGGCACGCTTTTGTCGAATCGGAAACTTATGATTTTCGGTGTAGCGGCACAGTTCGGTTTTGATTTAAAAGATGCAGTATCAATAGCAATAATAGGTGTGGCAGGTATATCCGCATTACCAATGTCAGTATGTGTTGTGCATAAACTTGGTTTGCAAGAGGGTAATCAAAACTTTTTACTTATGCACTTCATAGATGTAAATGTTTCAGGACAAATTGCATTTGTTATTGTAGACGGTTTGATACTAAATTTATTGGATTGAAGTGAATAATATGAATTATGAAGCTTTTTTACAGACACTACCGATAATGGGTAAAGGAACGTTGGGAATTTTTATAGTTACAGGAGTTATTATTTTGCTGATGACTGCTCTGAATAAATTTTCCGATAATTCAGATAAAAAAGCACAAAAATAATGTGAATATATAATTAATTTTTAATCCCTGTTTTGTAAAAAAATAGGGATTATTTTGTATTCTAAAATTTGCTGTGTTATAATAACATAAAATAAAGATTATTCTAAATTTGTAGTATTAAAAACATAGGAGACCTCAATGGATAATAATGATAAACTTATAAAAAAAAGAAAAGATGAAAAACGCAAGCGACAAATAATTAAAAATAGAGTTATTTTAATATTTATATTGATAGTGTTTATTGTTTTATTGATATTTTTGATACAAAGAATTGTTTTTTCTGTTATTGATTATAATAACGTAGCAGAGAATTCTTCTGTAACCCAGCAAGATAGACCGAATATAAATAACAATAATGGCGGAACACATGGTTCGGCTAATGACTATGTGGTTTTCGAAACAGATAATAATATCAATAACGAAACAAGTTCGGATAGTAGCAGTGACCGTAGTGACAGCAGTGGAGAAACTTCGTCAAGCACTTCTTCATCATCTTTCGTTTCTACTGAAAGCAGTACAAGTTCCGAAAATACAAATACACCGGAAACACCTGAGGTACCGGCTTCTCCAGAAGTCTCGGAAACAGCAAATATAGATAAAACAAAATGGAATTTATTACTTGTAAATCCTTGGAATAAATTACCTGAAAATTTCTCAGTTGAGAAAACAACACTTAAAAATGGGCATTCAATTGATAGTAGAGCATATCCATATTTGCAAAAAATGATAGATGATGCACGTGCGGAAGGATTACAACCTCTTATATGTTCATCTTACAGAACAGTAGAAAGACAACAGCAATTATTCGATGCACAGGTAAAAAAATATTTAAATATGGGATATTCGATAGACGATGCCGAAGCAGAGGCGGCAAAGTGGGTAGCAATTCCGGGAACAAGTGAACATCATACAGCACTGGCACTTGATATAGTGGCAACAAGCTATCAAATACTGGACTCATCGCAAGAAAAAACCGCAGAACAAAAATGGCTTATGGCAAATTCATATAAATATGGCTTTGTTTTAAGATATCCGAAAGATAAAACTGATATCACAGGCATAGTTTATGAACCGTGGCACTATCGTTTTGTTGGGGTTGAAGCGGCGAAAGAAATGTATGAAAATAAAATGTGCTTGGAAGAATATTTAAGCCAATAAATTGGTTTTTGAAACTTTTTCGTGAATTTTGTAAAAAAAAACAATAATATTTAAATAATGTTTATTAATTTTTAATTTAACAGTAAAAATGTGTATCAAGAATAGGAAGTTAATAATAATGATTTTAATTATTGGCATTATATCATAAATTTTTTATAGATTAACATTATTGACATACAATAGTTTATAGTCGGAGGGGTAAAAATGAGTATAGATTTTGATAAAACAAAAAATAATACCGTCAAAATTAGTGTAATGGGTGTTGGTGGCGGTGGCGGTAATGCCGTAAATAGAATGTGCTCACTGCGTGATAATGATTTTAGCTCTACTCCTAATGTTGAGTACAAGTCAGAGTTTACAAGTAAATTTGCGATACTTACAGATGATGAGATGCAAATTGAATATGTTGCGCTTAATACCGATTCACGAGTACTTGATAAATCAAAAGCAGACTTTAAAGTTCAAATAGGCGAAAAGCTTACAGAGGGAACAGGTGCCGGTGGTAATCCTGAAATAGGTGAAAAATCCGCAGAAGAAAGCAAAGAGAAGATAGCGTCTATGCTAAAAGATACAAAGATGCTTATAATAACAGCGGGTATGGGCGGTGGAACAGGCACAGGTGCATCGCCATACATTGCAAAAATTGCAAGAGAACTTGGTATTTTGACAGTTGCTATTGTTACAAAGCCATTCGATAATGAAGGTAAGAGACGCATGAAATCCGCAATTACAGGTATTGATAAATTGCGAGAGAATGTTGATGCATTGCTTGTTATTCCTAACCAAAAGCTAATATCAGAAGAAGAAGATATTACACTTGCTGAGGCTTATGGCAGAGCAGATGATGTTTTAGCTCAAACAATACGCAGCGTATCCGAAATAGTTTCAATTATAGGATTTATTAACTTGGACTTTGCCGACCTAACTGCTGTACTTCAAAATGCAGGCTATACGCATCTGGGTGTAGGTACTGCTGAAATTCGTCAAGATAATGATGCAATATTGGAAGCTACACAAACAGCTATATCAACACGACTGCTTGAAACAAGTTTACATGGTGCAAAGAGTGTTCTTATCAACTTTGTGATACCAAGTATGCAACAAATCAGTATGAAAAAAGTTGATGCTGCAACTAAGTTAATAACAGATTTGGTTGATGAAGAAGCAGAGATTTATTCAGGTTTTGCGGAAATGCCTGAGCTTGAAAACGGAGTCAGAGTTACAGTTATTGCTACACGTTTTGGTGACGAAAAAAGAAAAGTTGTAGACAGACCACTATTTTCAGCTCCTCAGGAAACAGTGCAACCAACAGTAGTCAAACAATCGGTAGTAACAGAAAAACCTGTTGAAAAACAAGCGGAGATTATCAAACCGGTTGTAGATGAAGATACTGTTGACAGTGACAAAAAAGAAGTTAATGAGTTTAATATGGACGATATTATAAAGATGCTTGACAGACGTACAAACTTATAATATTAAACACTAAATTTAAATATTTTAATATTTAAAAACAAACAATTCAAATTACCGATTTTGTGGTTTTTTGAATTGTTTGTTGTTTGTAGAGTTTTTTTAGCTATCTTCTCCTGTTTGAAGGGTTAAGATTGAAGTTAAAGCATTAACATATCCAAAGTTTTTTAATATTATGTCGCTATATTCTTCTGAATTACACACAATAATAGGTATCGTTGTGTTATATCCTTGGCTTTTTAGTAGGTCAAGGTCAACTTCTATAAGTAAATCACCGGTTTGTACATTATCGTCTTTTTGACAATGTATTTTAAATCCTTTGCCTTTAAGTTTTACAGTATCAATGCCAATATGTATCAGTAAATCTACACCGCTATATGTTTTTAAAATGATCGCATGTCCTGTATTAAAAATTGCAGCAACAGTACTGTCAGCAGGTGCATATATTTTGCCACTTTGTGGAATAATAGCAGCACCTTGACCAAGTTTGCCTGTTTTAAAATATGGGTCATCAATTTGATTTAATGGTATAACATCGCCATCAACAGGAGAGCAAATATCAATGTGGAGATATTTATTTTGATTAATAAGATTACAATTTCCAAACATATATAAATTCACCTTTCCTTTTTTAAATTATACTAATTACTATGATATATATTATATCAAAAATTCGTATTGAAAGCAACCGAAACATATAATTAATTATATGTTTTTATTATATATTTTATATTAATAACAATATCAATTAATTTTTACATAAAGGAGTTTTTTGAGAGTGACGATTTTAACCAAAAGTACAAATGAAAAAAAACAAATACTTAATGTATTTTTATTGGGGCTTTTGATGGCAACGGTTATGTTTTTGCCATACGTTATTTACGATAAAGGATTATTTCTTTATTATGGTGATTTCAATGTACAGCAAATACCATTCTATCAATTAGCGAATGAGGCAGTACGAAACGGTAATTTTGGTTGGAATTGGTATACAGATTTGGGTGTGAATTTTGTAGGGTCATATAGCTTTTATCTATTATTCAGCCCCTTTTTTTGGTTGACTCTGTTATTTCCGGCAACTGCCACACCGTATCTTATGGCGCCATTATTGATATTAAAATTTGCTTGTGCAAGTGTTACTGCATTTTTGTATATTAAAAGATTTTTAAAAAACAGGCAGTTTGCAATGCTATTCTCATTTTTGTATGCTTTTTCGGGATTTAGTATGTACAATGTGTTTTTTAATCATTTTCATGAAGCGATAGTATTTTTCCCTCTATTGCTAATCGGTTTAGAAAAATCACTTATAGAAAATAAATGGGGGTATTTTACTTTCGGTATTACTGTTAATGCTATTGTAAATTACTGGTTTTTTATTGGCGAGGCAGTCTTTGTGGCAATGTATTTTTTTGTAAGACTCATAGACAGACAAGTTCGGGTAAATTTCAAAAAAGCAGTTAGTCTTGCGATAGAAGTTATACTTGGAATGTCTATGTCAATGGTAGTGTTCTTGCCTTCGGTTCTTGCGATTACGGGAAATACACGTGTAGGAACAGACAGTATTATTAATGGTACAGGTTTGTGGTATTACAGCAATCCTCAACGTTATTTGGGAATATTGCACTCAATATTTTTTTCGCCCGATATGCCTGCGCTTAATAACTGGTTCCCCGACCATGGCGGACAGTGGTCATCTATGGCTGCTTATATACCTATTTTCGGTATGGTCGGCGTACTTGCCTTTTGTCTGTCCAAAAAGAAAAGTTGGATAAAGAATATGCTGATTGTATCAGCGGTATTTGCGTTTGTTCCTATGTTAAATCACTTATTTGTAATGCTTAATAATTCATATTATACACGTTGGTTCTATATGCCGACACTGATAATGGTTCTTGCAACTGCAAAAGCTTTTGATGACAGCGAATATAATCCGCAAAACAGAATATATAATGAGTCCACAGGTGAAAGTTTTGTTACAGGTGATGTTGATCTTATAAAAGGTGTGAAATACACAGCGATTGTTTTTGTTATAATACTTACAATGGTAGGATTGACACCATCAAAAAATAATGACGGCTGGAAGATAGGAACATATCGATATGCTGATATATTTATATCAACCGCACTGATAACACTTATAGGTTTTACACTTACACTATTATTGCTCTTTTATAAAAATCGTGAGAAGTTTACAAGAAACTTAATAGTTTTGATTTTAGTGGGCTGTACTCTCTATGGTTGCTCTACCTTATCAATAGGAAAGCTATCCTATCCAAATAATAAATGGATAACAGAAACTGCACTGCCTGCAAGGGACAAAATGCGATTAGATGAAGATGAAAAAGAATTTTACCGAATAGATATATATAAAGGTAATGATAATATAGGTATGTATTGGAATATGCCGAATATACAAACATTTCACAGTATAGTACCATCATCGCTGATGAATTTCTATCCTGAAATTGGTGTAAAGCGAGACGTATCTTCAAAACCTGATGTAAAATATGTAGAGCTTCGTGCGTTATTATCTGTAAAATATTTGTATATTAAAGAAACAGAAGAAGAAAAAGAGCCTATGCAAGATTTTGTATTCAGAGAAAATCGCTTTGGTTATGATATTTACGAAAATATCAATTATATACCGATGGGCTTTGCCTATGATTACTATATAGACGGTACACAGTGGGAAAGTCTTTCAAAACCCACACGTTCACGAAGTATGCTAAATAGTGTATATTTAACCGATGATGCGATAGAACGCAACAAAGATATATTAGAAAAAGCAGATGATGAAATTATGATGAAGTCATACGATTATGAAATAGCATCTGCGGCAGAGGAGAGAAGAAGATTATCTTGCAAAACATTTGAGGTTACGAAAGAAGGCTTTACAGCTACAACAGATTATGATAGGGACAGACTCGTATTTTTTAGTGTTCCGTATGAAAAAGGGTGGACAGCCTATGTAAATGGGGAAGAAGCAACTATTGAAAATGCAAGTATAGGTTTTATGGCAGTACGTGTTCCAAAAGGAAACAGCACAATAAAGTTTGTATATAAGACCTATGGATTGTCAGTTGGACTTGTAATAAGTGTTGTTTCTCTAACTATTTTTATCTTGTTATGGATATTAATAAGATATAGAGCAAATAAACCTAATAAAAAATAATATAAGTCTATGTTCTGTTAAAAGAACATAGACTTATATTAATATAATTATTTTTATTTATCAAAAAATGCTATACCGATTACGCCTGGACCTGAGTGTGTGCCAATAGCACTCCCTATTTCCATATTTATGATTTCGGCATTACCAAAACTGTCTTTTAGATATTCATAATAAGCATTGATTCTGTCCTGTGCATCGGCATTACCGATGGCTATTCCTTTTTCAAAATCAATATTGTAATTTTCACATAATTCTTTTAGTACCTTCATACCGGCATTGTGTCCACGAACTTTTTTAATAGGTGTAATTTCACCGTCTTTAACTTGTACGACAGGTAATAGGTTTAGTATACCACCGATAACCGCCAACTTTGAATTTAGTCTTCCACCCTTTACAAGATATTCAAGTGTATTGATAACAGCGAAAACTTGTATTTTTTCAGTGTTCTTTTGTAGAATATTTGCGATTTCTTTTGCTGATAAATTTGTTTCGTTACATAGCTTAATTGCGTATTTAACAAGTAGGGCAATGCCAAGACTCACAGAACAAGAATCTACAACAAATACACGTCCTTCATCAAATTCATTTTTGGCAATATTGGCTGATTGATATGTTGCACTGAGTTTTGATGCGAGTGTTATAACGACTACATCATCACCGTTTTCGTAAAAAGGTCTTATTGCTTCCTCAAATGATGTAGGATTTACCTGTGATGTTGTAGGAAGAGTCTTTGAAGCTGCAAGTTCTTTATAAAATTCAGCATTTGTTATATCAACTCCGTCACGATATACCTTACCGTTAATATTTATTGTAAGCGGTATAACGGTAATACCTAATTTTTTAGCTTCATCTTGTGGTATATCGCATGTACTGTCCGCAATTATTTTAATCATAATATAAGTCCTTCTTTCATTAATTTAAAGTTATATGGAAAATTTATCTGTATCAGGGGTTAAATGATAAATGAAATAATCGAATTTATTTATTTCTTTCATGCCCTGTTTGTTGTGATTTAAAGAAAGCCGCAACACTCCCCAAGCCCTTGCAAAAAACAGAAGCTTCCTCAGGAGTAAGGACATCTAAAACATATTCCACCATTTTACTGTGAAATAGGGAGTGTATAGCATTTGCCTGTTTACCTTTTTCGGTTAGTTCCAAATAAACCACTCGTTTATCTTGTTCGCTTTTAACTCGTTGTAAGTAGCCTTTGCGGCTTATCGAGTTAACGGAAACGGATAGTGTCCCGGGAACTATTCCGAGGTATTCAGCTATCTGTAAAGAAGTATTGCTGTTTGTTTTTGTACATATAGCCACAGCCTCTATAACGTGCATCTCTTTTACTGTCAAGTCATTGAATTCGCTTTGATTGAGGCTATATTCTTCTATTCGCAATATTTCATTAAAAGCTTCTACTAAAAATTTATTTAGAAAAATTTTTTTATCTGTCACAAATACCACCTACTAAATTTATTTTGAAGTTCGAAGTAAATACTAGCATAACTTTATTTATTTGTCAAGTGTTTTGATATTCAAAATACTTTTATATGCGATTTATGACATAATATTTATTTTAAATTGCAAATTAAATCAAATTTTATTTTTAAAAAGTGAATAAGAGGAGATATAACAATAAATTTTGCAAGCTTAAATAATAAATATTGCGTTTTTCTTTATTTTGTGTTATAGTGTAACAAGCATATTAAAGTAATTTTTATTTTTGGGGGATTATATATGAGTTTAAAAAATACATATTTGCAACAAGTATTTGCCACAGTTTGTGAAAAGAACAGTACACAACCTGAGTTTATTCAGGCAGTACAAGAAGTTTTGACATCACTTGAACCGGTAGTTGAAAAAAGACCTGATATAGAGATAAACGGAATTATTGAGCGTTTGGTTGAGCCAGAGCGTTTTATTACATTTAAAGTGGCTTGGGTGGCAGATAATGGTAAAGTTTGCGTAAATCGTGGCTATCGTGTACAGTTTAATTCAGCAATAGGACCATACAAAGGTGGACTTCGTTTTCATCCATCTGTAAATGACAGTATAATTAAATTTTTAGGTTTTGAACAATGCTTTAAGAACAGTTTGACAGGATTGCCAATGGGTGGCGGTAAGGGTGGCAGTGACTTTGATCCGAAAGGCAAGAGTGACAATGAAATAATGCGTTTTTGCCAAAGCTTTATGACAGAGTTATACCGCCATATCGGTGCCGATGTCGATGTTCCCGCAGGTGATATCGGCGTAGGAGCAAGAGAAATAGGCTATATGTTTGGGCAGTATAAGAGAATAGTTAATAACTATACAGGTGTGCTTACAGGTAAAGGTTTAACTTATGGCGGAAGTTTGGGACGCAAGCAAGCCACAGGTTATGGATTATGTTATTTCGCTCAGGAAATGCTTGCAAAAATGAAAAATGACAGTTTCAGTGGTAAAAAAGTTGTAATATCCGGTTCAGGAAATGTTGCGATATATGCGGCTGAAAAAGCAATGTCATTTGGTGCAATAGTTGTGGCAATAAGTGATTCCAATGGATATATTTATGATGAAAACGGTATTGATTTGGATATAATAAAACAAATTAAAGAAGTGGAACGTAAGAGAATATCTGAATATTTAAATCACAAGCCGACAGCAAAATATACAGAAGGCTGCAAAAATATATGGACAGTTCCCTGTGATATAGCTCTACCATGTGCAACACAAAATGAGCTTGACAAGGAGGGAGCAGAGGTACTTGTAAAGAACGGTTGTTTCGTTGTGGCAGAGGGTGCAAATATGCCTTCAACTCCTGAGGCTATTGAAGTTTTCCAATCAAATAATGTATTGTTTGGACCGGCAAAAGCTGCAAACGCAGGTGGTGTTGCTACATCAGGACTTGAAATGAGCCAAAACTCAATGCGTTACAGTTGGACATTTGAAGAAGTTGATACAAAGTTGCAAGAAATAATGAAGAATATATTTGCAAGTGCATATAAAGCATCAGAAGAATATGCAATAGCCGGAGATTTGGTTTCAGGTGCTAATATTGCAGGTTTCATAAAAATTTGTGATTCAATGATTGCACAAGGCGTGGCATACTAACTATAATTTAATATATGTAAAAAAGGGCATAGTCAAAATATACCCTTTTTTGCTAATTAATAATAAATAGACATTATACAGCTAAATACAACAAAAAAATAACATTTTGATAGCTAGTTTTGCACATATTAGATGTTGAAAAAGAGAGTATAGTTATGTTATTCTATAAACGAGTATTATGTTGTTGTTTTATGTATATGAATACTCAACAAAAGCAATTAAATAATTACAAATTAGAGATTGGAGATTTATTATGTCTGAAGGTTCAACAATTTTTGCTAAGGAACAAAACAATACTGCTCCTCTGGGTATAATTTCAATGGAGGGAACACGTGAGCTTGGTGAAAAAATAAATGCTTATTTGGTTGAATGGTCAAAAGAAGCAGGAAAAGATGTAGATACATTTTTAATTGAAAATGAATGCCCTCGTTTTTCTTCGGGAGACTCAAAAGGATTGATAAAATCAACAGTTCGTGGCGATGATTTATACTTTATAGTTGATACAGGTAATTACAGCTGCACATATAATCTTTTCGGTTATGAAAATCATATGTCTCCTGATGATCATTTTCAAGATTTAAAGAGACTTATACAAGCTACAAGCGGTAAGGCGGCAAGAATAAATGTTATTATGCCTATGCTATACGGCGGACGTCAACACAGAAGAAATTACAGAGAATCTTTAGATTGTGCTTTTGCATTACAAGAGCTTGAAAAAATGGGTGTAGAGAATGTTGTTACATTTGACGCACATGACCCACGTGTACAAAATGCGGTTCCTCTAATGGGTATGGATAACGTGATGCCAACATACCAAGTACTTAAAGCATTTTTGCGTGATTTCCCTGATATTTCTTTCAGTCGTGATAACTTTATGGTAGTAAGTCCTGACGAAGGTGCTATGTCACGTAATATGTACTATGCGTCTGTTTTAGGTGTAGATTTGGGTATGTTCTACAAACGTCGTGATTATTCAAGAATTGTAAATGGTAGAAATCCAATCGTAGCTCATGAATATCTTGGTGCATCAGTTGAGGGCAAAGATGTATTTATAACAGATGATATTATTTCATCAGGTGAATCAATGCTTGATATTGCTTACGAACTAAAAAACAAAAATGCAAAAAATATTTATGCTTATGCAACATATTCAATTTTTACAAATGGTTTGGAAAAATTTGATGAGGCATACGAAAAAGGTATGCTAACAGGTGTATTCGGCAGTAACTTGACATACTTAACTCCTGAACTAAAATCAAGAGAATGGTTCCATGAAGTAGATGTATCAAAATATATCGCTTATTTTATAGCTGCAATCAATCATAATATTTCAATAAGTAGCATTGTGGATCCTATTGAAAAAATAAAAATGCTTTTAAAAGACCGTAAATAATAAATAAAAATCTTTAAGAAAAAAGAGAGGTATCTGATACAGTATATATCAGATACCTCATTTTTATAATTATTAATAACTGCGTCTGTTTGTACCTTTTCTTGGGTCACTTATTCTTTTTAGGTCAGATTGAATATCATCACTTCTCTTTTTAAATTTGTTCATCAAATCTTCAAAAGCATCTCCGGTTGATGGTGGATCAGGCTTTGCAAAGGAACGTGGGACATAAGATTTTTGTTCATATTTTTTATTGTTGTTTGATTTCAGCTTGCTGTCTTGATTATCTGGTTGAGCATCTTTTAAAGACAAGCTCACCTTATTTCTATCATCAATTCCTATAACTTTAACTTTTACAATATCTCCCAATTTTATATGGTCATTTATATCTTTTATGTAATTTTTTGATATTTCGGATATGTGTATCATTCCTGATGCACCTCCGTCAAAGTCAACAAATGCCCCATAATTCATTATTTTTGAAATTTTACCTTCAAAAACTTTCCCTAATTCTAATTGCATACCTAAATAATCCTCTCTTTTATTTTAAACAGTTTATCTGTTTAATAGCACATGGTTTTATTGTATTCCGGAAGCGTCTACAAATACTCGTTCTTCCGGGTGAGCATAGTCAAGTTTTTCTCTTGCCAATCGCTCCAGTAATTTTTGTTGGTCTTTCAGTGTCAATTTATAATCATTATTTTTTAGATTTTCATGTATAACAGCATTTGTAATATCGTTAAGTTCTTTTTCCATTTTATCAATATCAGACTGTATATATATGAAATAAAAGATTAAAAACAAAGTTAGAATAAAGGAAAGTAATTTAATAATATTGCCTAAATTTGAATTTTTAATTTTATAGCTTTTTTTCAAATTTTTTATCCCTCTTTTTCCTACATTTACTTTTTTCCTTTTTGGTATGTTTATTATTAATTTTAAT
>JAHHTR010000025.1 GCA_020024515.1 Angelakisella sp. | reverse complement strand
TTCCATACCATAAGAGGTTCTTTTTGTACTGTCCGCACAAATTGGAGCAGTTCACAAACAGTTTACAGTTACTTTTTTTATACATTAATGTGAGAACATAAAAAAGATATGAACAAAAACTTTACTCACACCACACATTTGGCGGTTCACCGAAAGGTTCAGCATTGCAAATAATAATAGTATAACGTAAGAACATAAAAAAGACGTGAACAAAAACTTTGCTCACGTCTCACGTGTGGCGGTTCGCCACTGGCGGAGATGGAGAGGTTCGAACTCTCGCGTAGTTGCCCACCTACGGCATTTCCAATGCCGCCCCTTCACCAGCTTGGGTACATCTCCATACAATATTAATAATAACGTATAATATTATAACATACACAATACAAAAAATCAAGGTTTTTATTAATTAATTAAATATTTAAACAATATAAAAAACCATAAAGTACTAACAAACTAGTAATTTATGGTTTTTAAATTCATCCTTATCTATACTAATCTTGAAAAAAATATCAAGTAAGTATGTTAAATATAATATAAATAATTACAATCAATAAAACGAACTTAACCGTCTATTTCAAGTGCAACTTTCATATTAGCTTTACTTGCGGCAGAACGTACAACAGTTCTAAGCGCTTTTGCAATTCTACCTTGTTTACCAATAACTCTGCCCATATCAGGTTGTGCAACGTGTAGATGATATACAGTTACACCTTCTGAATTAACTTCATCAACTGTAACATTAACTTCATCTTTGTTTTCAACTAAGCCCTTAGCAATAGTTTCAATTAAATCTTTCATATTGCTATCCCCTTCTTAATTTAATAAGACAAATTTATTTGATAATACCTTCATTTTTAAGAATTTTCTTAACCGTATCTGTTGGTTGTGCACCTTTTGACATCCAGTTAGTTACTTTTTCAGCATTAACATTTATAACGCTTGGGTTTTTAGTTGGATCGTATGTTCCGATTTCTTCGATAAAACGACCATCACGTGGGTAACGTGAATCTGCAACAACTATACGATAGAAAGGTGCTTTTTTAGCGCCCATACGACGCAATCTGATTTTTACTGCCATAATAATAATCCTCCATAATTATGTTTTTTTATTTTTAATTTATTTTTTTATATAAAGACGTGTTTTCCGCCTAAATAACATCACTTACATCATTGGGTTATTCATACCAAATGGTAATCTACCACCCTTTTTACTCATTTTTGTAACTTGCTTCATCATTTTTTTCGTAGTTTCCAGTTGTTTTAAAAGTCTGTTAACATCTTCAACTTTTGTTCCACTACCCTGTGCAATTCTTTTTTTGCGTTTTGGGTCAATTAATGATGGATTTGTACGTTCTTCCAAAGTCATACTGAATATAATAGCTTCGGTTTTTCTGATTTGCTGTTCACCTTGTGCTACTTCTTCATCGGAAAGCTTTGCACCAAGCCCCGGTATCATATCCAGCATTTTACGCATAGAACCCATTTTACGCATTTGTTTCATTTGCTCTAACATATCATTAAAGTCAAGACTATTTGCTTTTAATTTCTTTGTTATTTTTTCAGCTTCTTTTACATCTATTTCGGTTGTGGCTTTTTCTATCAGTGTAAGCATATCTCCCATACCCAAAATACGAGATGCCATTCTGTCCGGATAAAATGGTTCTAGGTCTTCAAGCTTTTCACCGACACCTACAAATTTAATAGGCTTACCTGTGGTGGCTCTTACTGATAGGGCAGCACCTCCACGAGTGTCACCGTCAAGTTTTGTTAGGATAACACCATCAATACCCATAGCATCATTAAAAGCAGATGCAACAGTTACTGCATCTTGACCTGTCATAGAGTCTATAACAAGCAAAATTTCATCGGGATTTGCAACTTCTTTTATATTTTGGAGTTCTGTCATTAGTTCTTCGTCAATATGCAAACGACCTGCTGTATCTATAATAACAATATCATGACCATAGTCTTTTGCATAAGCAAGAGCCTTTTTTACTATTGTAACAGGATCTCCTTGTCCCATTTCAAAAACAGGAGCATTTGCTTTTTCTCCCACTACTTTTAATTGTTCAATAGCAGCGGGACGGTATACGTCACAGGCAACAAGCATTGGACGCTTTCCTTGATTACGGAAGTATTTTGCCAGCTTTGCACAGTGTGTTGTTTTACCCGAGCCTTGCAAACCGCACATCAATATAACATTTGGTATTTTTGTGGAAATATGAATTTTTTCATTTTCCTTACCCATTGTTTCTGTAAGTTCATCATTAACAATTTTGATAACTTGTTGGGCAGGAGTCATACTGCCAAGTACTTGTTCACCAATAGCTTTTTCTGTAACACGTGCTATAAAATCTTTTGCAACTTTATAGTTTACATCGGCTTCCAGCAGTGCCATTCTAACTTCTCGCATAGCGTCACGAACATCAGATTCTCCAAGCTTACCACGATTTTTTAGTTTTCTAAACGTTTCACTAAGTTTTTCGGTTAGTCCTTCAAAAGCCATTTGTTATCTCCTTCTAATTATTATCAACAATTTGTTCGATTAAATTTTTTAATTGCATTATATTTTCACTGAATGTCTCGTTTTTTATATCACTATTATTATATTTTTCCAAGTTTTTTATAATATCATTCATTTTAGTTAAAGTATGTTTTGTATTGTGATATTTTTTTACAAGATGCAGTTTATCTTCAAATTCAATCAGCTGACATTCGGAACGTTTTATACTATCACGTACACCTTGACGTGTAATTCCTATATCTTCTGATATTTCGCCAAGCGATAAATCTTCATTATAGTATAATGATGTCAATTCTCTCTGTTTTTCGGAAAGCATACTTCCATAAAAATCCAAAAGTAGTGACATTTGCAAATCTTTTGCCATTTACAAAAACCTCCTACTTTTTTTGTGCGTACAATCGCCTAGTTATTATATAACTTTTTATATTGTGTGTCAAGTATTTTACTTTACACTTGTATTTATTTTATAATATTTTTTATTTATTATGTTGAAAACATCAAAATCTGAATGTATAATATTATAGTTACTCTATATAAATTTCATTTTGTCTAAAACATCAACAGAAAAGGAGATAATATATGCCAAGTACAATTATGGTTTCCGTAACTTTTATGACAATTATAACTTTATATTTTACTACATTTATATTGACAAAGGCATTATTTAAAATATTTTCATTATCTTTAAACGCAAAAAATATCAGTAATATATACATATTGGCATCATCTTTTATAGAAACACTAATTAATCTTAATACTATATATCATGAAAGTTATTTTACACATTATTATAGTATCTTTTTAATGTTTTATAAAGCTATTATTTTATTTATACCATTTTATTGTTTAAAATACAAAATATTTGATTTTTTAAATATTTTAAGTAATCTTACATTTTATTCTACAATAACAACAACGATTTCAGGAATATGTATAGAATATATATTAAAAACGAAAGATTTCTCACACATTATCAAATTTAATATTGCTTTGCTTATACAAATTATATTTTTTATAATATATTTTGTTATATTAAAGCTTTTTAATGATATATTAAGCAAAAGAAATCTGCAAAATGTCTTTTTTGCAGATTCCCAAAGAATGTTTATTTCATTTTGGTACATAGTATCCACAGCTATGCTATTATTGGATATTTACTGTTCATATCAATGGATTTTTATAAATAAAATTTTTATTGTTTCATATATTTTAAAAGCTTTTATTTTTACATTTGGTGGTAGCTTGTTCCTAAACTATGCAATAAAAAACAGTGAATTACTACAAAATGATATACAATTAAGATACGAACTGGATATTGAGAAAAAAATTTCAGCAAATATGCTTGGCAACAATGGAAAAACTTATGATATTAACTTTACCAAAAAAATTTTTAATGATCTTGAAAAAAATATAATAATCCCATTTGAAGACGATGAAAATGAAAATAAAAAATTTATATTAAAAAAGTTTGAAGAAGTTTATGTAGGTGATATCAAAGCTCTTGTAGACTTTTTTGAATTAAAAAACTTACTGAAATTATCAAATGAATTGGAAAAGAAACATTGTATAGAATATCGTATAAATGAAAATAAAAAATTTATATGGTATAAAGCAACTGTAACATTTACAAAATTAAATACTGATTTGATAGGACGAGTATTTATAGAAAATATCGATGAAATAAAACGATATGAAAAACAATTAAAATATAAGTCTGAACATGATATTATGACAGGTGTATATAATAAAGGTGCTTTAACCGAGTATTTGAATAAAGAGTTAAAAACACAAGCAGGAATCTTTTTTATGATGGATATAGATAATTTCAAAAAAGCAAATGATACCAAAGGTCATGATGTCGGCGATATGTTAATAAAATATACGGCAGATAAATTAAAAACAATTTTTGCTCCTAGAGACATTATAGGACGTTTTGGCGGAGATGAATTTGTTGTATATATGATTTTGGAAAAAGATATGACAACAAAAGATATTAAAACACTGGTAAATACAAAAGTTAATTTGTTGCTTAATATTTATAAAGATGTTGATGACATTGTAAGAGATATTGATATATCATTAAGTATAGGTGTAGTGATGAACGTAAATCTCTCCAACACAGCAACTTTTGATGAATATCTTAAAAAGGCTGATGAAGCGATGTACACAACAAAGAAAAACGGTAAAAACGGCTTTACATTTATGTATAATTGATTTTTTATAAAAGAAAGAGAGAGTTGTAACTGTTATTTTCAGCAGTTAACCACTCTCTCCTTGTAAAAATAATAAAAAATATAGAAGCTATCACCATAAATAACTTCTATATTTATATCATAATAAAATTATTAAAATTTACTATGCACAACTCATTTATTATAGGCTTGCATTAAGTCTTGTTGTTAGTTGTGATTTTTTTCTTGCAACAGCATTTTTGTGTAGGATACCCTTTGCACATGCTTTGTCAAGAGCTCTAACAGCTACTGCAACAGTTTCTTTTCTGTTTTCAGCTGTATTTACTAATGCTAGATCAGCATTTTTTATAACTGTTTTAAGATTGCTTTTTATAGCTTTATTTCTTGCAGTTTTAGTAGCAATAACATTTACTCTTTTTTTAGCAGATTTAATATTTGGCATGGTTACACCTCCCTTTAATAATAAACAGTACATCACATATAGTAACATTTTAATTAATAAAAAGCAATAGTTTTTTTAAAAAAATATTTTTATAATAAAATTTTTGTTTATTTATTAAGGAAAATATTATTATAGGATATCAAATTTTTAAATTTTTTACACAATAAATTAGATATTATTTATTATTAAAATTATAATTTACTGCTTTTGAAAGAATTATAGCGCCAATAGTTGTAAGTATAATTTCAGGTATCATATATGAACCATTATACAAAATATCATATAGTGCGAAAAGTGTTGTACCTGAAAAATTTTCTGCAATTTTTGCACCAACTCCAAAAGCAAAACCTTCGGAATTAAGAACTTTTGTTGCATAAGTAACATCATACCATAGAACAAAGCCACTGATAACATGACAAGCATATCTGATTAAAAGTGATACAATAACACCAAGAGAAAGCTCCATAGCTGTGCTTTTAAATTTTCCTTTGAACATACCACCAAGACCAATAGCTGTATATGGAAGTATATAGTCTAAAAGCAAAGTTGCAAATACCATAAACATAGATGTACCAACAGAATAGAAGCCACCTGTTAAAAGTTGAAGGAAGCTGAAAGCAAGTCCTGAAAGAAGTCCCCATTTTATTCCGTTACGATAACTTATAATTATGATAGGCAACATACTGCAAAGAGTTATACTACCACCGTTTGGCCATAGTCCCTCGAATTTTGGAAAAAAGCTCAGAAGTGTTGCCATAGCTAAAAGTATAGCACATTCCACAAGTACATAAGTTTTGTTTTTTGTTGAAGTCATATTTTTACCTCTTTACAATTATATTTTGACATAAAAAAAGCCTATGGCATAAAACCATAGGCAAAAATGCTTTGCTAGTAAGAAAACTACCTACGTCGGCATTATCCGAATCAGGTAAAGGGTTACACAGCTTTTATTAAAACTGTATTCTCAGCATACAGCACCCCTGTTTCATGTCCATATTATTATAACAAATAAAAATAAAATGTCAATTATTTCCCCACACAAAATTGTTCAAATACTCTGTCGATAGTTTCGGTAGAGGCATTCTTTCCTGTAAGCTCTAATAGACTGTCAATAGCTTCTTCAAGTGGCATAGATACAATATCCAAAGTTTCGCCGAAAGCTATTCTGTCATAGGCATCACTTAACGAATTTATCGCTTGAATGATACAGTTATACTGTCTTTGGTTTGCAAGTATCAGCGCATTTTCACTCAAATTTGAAATACCCACAAGTTTTGCTGTTTCTTTTTCCAGTAAATCTATACCTGTGCCGTCCTTAGCTGATATTTCCACAATATTCTCTGCGTATTGTTTAATTTTTTCTTTATCTATCTTGCTTTCAAGGTCTGTTTTATTGCAAATAGCTATGCAAAGTTTATCTTTAAGTTTTTCAAGCAGTTCTATATCATCTTGGGACAGTTCCTTTGTACTGTCAAAAACAGCCATTATTATATCGCAATTTGTTATTTTATCCAAACTTCTCTTAACACCTATTTTTTCAACAGTATCATCTGTTTCACGAATGCCTGCTGTATCGTTTAGGTTGAGCACAATATCACCAAAGACAATACGTTCTTCAACAATATCACGGGTAGTTCCCGCAATATCAGTAACTATCGAACGTTCATAGCCTGCAAGTAAATTCATAAGTGTACTTTTACCGACATTTGGACTGCCTACGATTGCTGTATTTATTCCGTCTCGTATAAGTCTGCCTTTATTATAGTTTTGTGCAATTTGTTCAAGTGTATTTTTTGCCTTTGTGACAGTATCTTTTAAATCCGAATAAATCACTTCTTCAACGCCTTCTTCGGGATAGTCTATATAGGCTGTTATATGTGCTGTTTGATTTAGCAAAGTGTCAATAATAGTATCTATTTCACGATGAACAGCACCCTCTTTAATATTCATAGCAGCACCAACTGCCTGTCTGCTTTCACCTGAAATAAGTGCTGTTATGCTCTCAGCTTGTGCAAGACTCATTTTTCCGTTTAGGAATGCGCGTTTTGAAAATTCGCCTGCCTGTGCCGGAACAGCACCGTTTTTTATAAGCATTTCAGTTACTCTTTGTAGTATAAAATGTCCACCATGACAACATATTTCGCATACATCTTCACCGGTATAGCTATGCGGAGCTCTGTATACAAAAACTACCGCCTCATCAAGCACACCTTTTTCATCATAAACTTTACCGAAAGCACCTGTATAGCCTTTTAAATTTGTGATTTTTCGCATACCTTTAAAGATTTTGTCTGTTATTGATATTGCATCGCTACCCGATATACGAACAATACCTACTCCACCGCCTGTGCCTGTTGCTATTGCGGTAATTGTAGTTGTATCAAATAAATTATTCATTAAAATTCTACCTCTTGATATTTATATTATTGGATTTTTACATAAAAAAACAGTATATTAAAATTTGTAAAATACTTATATAAACAGTCTATCATAAAAAAAAAACAGTGTCTATACAAATAATTATGGAAAATGTGAAATTTTTATGCTACGATTAATGATTAGTATACAAAATACTATTGACATTTTATTTTTTTGTATAATATGTCTATAAAACATCAAATTTTTATCAATTTTTCTTTGCTTATAAACATTAAAAACACTTGTAAAATTTTCAAAATTCGTTTACTATATAATGGGAAAATTTGAAAGCTTTATATATTAAAAAAAAGCCCTTATTTTATTCCACATTAACCCTAATATAAACAAAAATTTTATGGAGGTAAAGCATTATGAGAAAAGTGCATTTTACGGAAACCGTATTGAGAGATGCTAACCAATCATTGATTGCAACCAGAATGCCATTTGAAAAATTTGAGCCGATTCTGTCAACCATGGATAAAGCAGGTTACTACTCAATGGAATGTTGGGGAGGTGCAACATTTGATTCGTGCCTAAGATATTTGAATGAAGATCCATGGGAAAGACTTCACAAAATAAGAAAAGCGTGTCCTAACACAAAATTGCAAATGCTTTTACGTGGTCAAAATATACTTGGATACAAACACTATCCTGACGATATTGTACGTCTTTTTGTTAAAAAATCTGTTGAAAACGGTATTGATATAATTCGTATATTCGATGCACTTAATGACGTTCGTAATATAGAAGTAGCTGTTGATGAAACTCTAAAAAACGGTGCTCACGCATCAGGTACTATTTGCTATACAGTAAGTCCTATACACAACCTTGAAAGCAACGTTAAACTTGCAAAAACTATGGTTGATATGGGTGTACAATCTATCTGTATTAAAGATATGGCAGGTATTATGGGACCACAAGAAGCTTATGACCTTGTAAAAGCTCTTAAAGAAAACGTAAAAGTTCCAATAGTTGTTCATACTCACTGCACAACAGGACTTGGCCCTATAACACTGCAAAGAGCGGTAGATGCAGGTGCTGACGTTATAGATACCGCTACATCTTGCTTTTCAGGTGGTACATCACAACCTGCAACAGAAAGTCTTGCTTACATATTCCGTCAAGAAGGCTATGAAGTTGACCTTAAAGAAGATGTTTTGCGTGAAGTAAACGCATTCTTTAAACCAATTCAACAAGGATATCTTGCTGATAAAACACTAAACCCACGTATGATGATGACAGAGACAGAGGCTCTTACTTATCAAGTACCTGGCGGTATGCTCTCAAACCTTGTTGCACAGCTCACAGCACAAAATAATCTTGACAGACTTGATGAAGTTTTGAAAGAAGTTCCTAATGTAAGAAAAGATTTGGGGTATCCTCCACTTGTTACACCAATGAGCCAAATGGTAGGTGTACAGGCTACATCAAATATACTTTCCGGCGAAAGATACAAAAACGTATCAAAAGAAGTTGTTGCATACCTAGCCGGTGAATACGGTAAAGCACCGGGTGAAGTTAATACAGAACTTCAAAAGAAAGTTTTAGGCAACCGAAAACCAATAACAGAACGTTTTGCAAATACTCTTGAACCGGGCTTTGAGAAAGCAAAAGCAGAAATAGGCGACAAAGCACACAGTGACGAAGATGTACTTTCATACATTGCATTCCCACCACAAGCAGAGGCTTATTTTGATAAACGAGATAAAAAAGCAAAGAACAGCTTTACATACACAATAAGAAAAGCATAATTTACCTAAAAAATTAAAAACTTTATGCTGTTTTAAATTTATATAAAAAGGAGGTAACATAAATGCTTAGAAGTAATTCATTTAATCCTGATACTATGCCGATGCCTTTTGGCGAGGCACTGTTATTGTCTGTAATAGGAATTGTAATGGTATTTTTGATGCTTATTATTCTTGCTGTTATGATTAAACTTATATCAATATGTATAAGAAAAATATCAGATAAGGAGACTAAAAGGGCAAACGAAACAAAAGAAGCTACTCCAAAAGCTGAATCGGTAATCGTTTCCACTTCTGCCAATGTAGCGCCTATTGCTACACCAACAGGACTTACTCTTACAGATATAGATGAGCCAACAGTTGCAACAGTTATGGCTCTTGTAAGTCACGAGACAGGTATTCCGCTAAATCGTTTGAACTTTACATCTATAAAAGGTATAATAGATTTGAACGATGTAGATGAACGTGAAGCTGCTGTTATAATGGCTCTTACCGCTCACAAACTCGGTAAACCTATCAACAAACTTGTGTTTAAATCAATTAAAAAGATATAATCTATATTTATTATAGGAAGGAATAAAATATTATGAAATATGTGGTTACACTTAATGGTAAAAATTATGAGGTAGAAGTTTCAGAATCAAGTGCTGAAATTCTAAACGTTACTAATGCCGCACCTGTACAAGTAGTTGCTCCTGTTACCACTCCGGCACCAGCTGTTGCTCCTACAGCAACACCTGCTCCTGTTGCTGTTGGTAATGGTACACCTGTAAAATCTCCAATGCCCGGAACAATACTAAAAGTAAACGTAACAAACGGTCAAGCTGTTAAAGAAGGCGAAGTACTAGTCGTTCTTGAAGCTATGAAAATGGAAAATGATATAGTTGCACCTTGCGATGGTAAGGTATCACAAATAGTAGTTTCGAAAGGAAGCACAGTAAACACTGACGATGTCCTAGTTGTACTGGGCTAATAATGGTGGCTGAATATGAATTTTTTTGAAATAATATCACAAACCTTTGCAAAGTCAGGCTTTGCTGCATTCTTTACAAAGCCTGATGCTTGGAAAATGGGTGTAATGCTTATTATTTCTTTCATATTGCTATATATGGCGATTGTTAAGAAATTTGAGCCATTACTACTTGTTCCGATAGCTTTTGGTATGCTTTTGGCAAATTTGCCTGATGCAAACCTTATGTATGATGCTACTGCAAAACCAATGGCTATGCTTAATGCATTAAATGGTTTTAATGAGCAGTTGTCACAGGCGATGTTGACACATGATACAAATATAATAGCCGCTGTTCTTGAAGGGTTACAGGAACACGTTCAACAAGTTCTTGCTGATCCGAGTATCAGTGCAAATGTAAAAGTTGCATATACAAATTTACAATACGGACTTATGGACAGCAGTTTCCTAATGCAAGGACTAGTGCAAGCTATTAATACTGTAAATGCTGAACTTGCAAGCATTCACTGGTACGACAGCGGTGTACTGCGTGTAATCTACAGTGGTGTTAAGAGTTCTGTATTCCCTTGTCTAATTTTTATGGGCGTTGGTGCAATGACAGACTTCGGTCCACTGCTTGCAAACCCATCAAGCCTACTTCTTGGTGCGGCTGCACAACTTGGTATATATGTAGCATTCCTTGTTGCAAACGTACTTGGCCAATCATTTGTTGTTGACGGGGCTCCTCTGTTTACAGCGGCAGAAGCTGCTGCTATCGCTATAATAGGTGGTGCTGATGGTCCGACAGCTATATTCCTAACAAACAACTTAGCTCCACATCTACTTGCTCCTATTGCGGTTGCCGCATATTCCTATATGGCACTTATTCCGCTAATACAACCACCGATAATGAGAATGCTTACAACAAAAGAAGAAAGAACTGTTAAAATGGAACAATTACGCACTGTTACAAAGACAGAGAAAATTGTATTTCCTATAATAGTTTGTGTTCTATGTTGTTTACTGCTTCCATCAGTCGCTCCACTTATAGGTATGCTAATGCTTGGTAATCTATTCCGTGAGTGTGGTGTTGTTGAAAGACTTAGCGATACAGCGCAAAATGCACTGTGCAATATAATTACAATAATGCTTGGTTTAACAGTTGGCGCTACAAGTGACGGTGTAATATTCCTACGTCCACAAACACTTGCTATAATCGCTCTTGGTCTGTTCGCATTCTGTTTCTCAACTGTTGGCGGTGTACTACTTGGTAAAATTATGTACTGGGTAACAAAAGGTAAAGTAAACCCACTAATTGGTTCTGCTGGTGTTTCCGCTGTTCCAATGGCTGCACGTGTATCACAAGTTGAAGGTGCAAAGGCAAATCCTACAAACTTCCTACTGATGCACGCAATGGGTCCAAAC
This sequence comes from Angelakisella sp., assembly GCA_020024515.1. GTDB lineage: Bacteria > Bacillota > Clostridia > Oscillospirales > Ruminococcaceae > Angelakisella. Next base: position 11,966 of record JAHHTR010000025.1, on the reverse strand, counting down.
GTTGCCGGTGTTATCGGTTCTGCTGTTGCAGCCGGTTTCCTACTAATGATGTTTGGTAAATAATTACATAAATTTCAAAAAACAGCCTTTACTACTTAATTTGTGGTGAGACTGTTTTTTGTTTTGTTATAAATGGAATTATATATTTTTTATGATATAATATTTAAAATAATATTTTAGGAGAATAAAATTATGTTATATGATTGCGGATTTACAAAAGAAAATAATTGGTTTAGATATCGTGCAGCAGCTATTATTATAGAAAACAACTGTGTTTTATTTGCCACAAATTCAAATGAAAACTATTATTATTCTATTGGAGGAGCTGTGCACATTAATGAAAAAGCGGAAGACGCAGTAAAAAGAGAAGTTTTTGAGGAAACAGGTGTCAATTATGAAATAGATAGATTGGCAATTATTCACGAAAACTTCTTTGAAGAAAAAGAATTAAAGTGTCATGAAGTAGCTTTATACTATCTAATGAAACCACGAGGAACACAAGAACTCAACAGTAACAGTTTTACCAATGGTGTAAAAGAAGAAATGTGCTGGATACCAATTAATGAACTCCATAAATATAAAGCATTTCCTACTTTTATGCAAAAATATCTAAGCGAACAACGTAGCGACATTATTCATATCATAACAGACGAAAGAGTAAAATAACTTTAAATATAAAAGAAAGGTATGTTTATATGGTTTATTTAGCGGCAGATATACATGGATATATAGAAGTAAAGAAAGTAACAAGATTTTTTGAAGAAGAAGCTCAAAAGACAAAATTATCCGAAAATGACTATTTAATTATACTTGGTGATGTAGGACTTTGTTGGGACAATGGCGAGTCTGATGCTTATGTTAGAAAAATGTTGGAAAGCTTACCTGTCACTGTTTTGTGGGTAGATGGTAACCACGAAAATTTCGATATTATAGATGCTTTGCCTACAATCAATTGGCATGGCGGAAAGGTTCAGTTTATAGGGAATAAAATTATCCATTTGATGAGAGGATATATATACGAAATATTTGGGAAAAAATTTTTTGCCTTTGGCGGTGGATTTTCAACTGATAAAATGAGAAGACAAGAACATATCAGTTGGTGGGCAAGGGAAATGCCATCACAAGAAGAATATGAAAGAGGACTTGCAAATTTGCAAAAAGTGGGATATAAAGTAGATTATATTATTACACATACTGTGAACAGTAACATAGCAAATCTATTTTCTGAGAATAAGTTTGCAGTTGGAGAAAAAGAGTTACAAGACTATTTTCAAAAAATAGCAGATAGTGTTGAATTTGAAAATTGGTTTTTCGGACATTGGCACGTAGACTGTGACATTGATAAATTCATAGGTATCTATTATGATGTAATTAAACTTGCAGAAAGGCAAGAAGAACAGAAGTAAAATCACCAAAAAAGAAAGTATATAAAAAATTGAGAAATATTGAAACATATCAGGAGAGCGAAAATTTTAAAAATATATTTCTTACCGAAGAAAAAATTATAGGCATAGAGTTTGTGGATTGTATGTTTATAAACTGTAATTTCGAAAATTGCAAAATTATCGCCGTCAGTTTACCGATTGTAAGTTTATTAATTGCAAAGCAAACAATTTGAAGTTTGACAATACAATAATGATGGACAGTATATTTGAAGATTGCCATTTGTTGGGGATAAATTGGAGTTTGCTTTTTGGCGGTGGATATATAATCCCAATAAGAAAACTTAAAAACTGTCAATTAAAATATAATAATTTTTTGGAGATAAATTTTTCAAAATTTAATGTTGGAAACAATACCATAACATATTCAATGTTTGCGGACTGTAATCTTGTATGCAGTAGCTTTATGAATACAAACCTTGAAAACACAGAGTTTTTCAGGTGTGATTTAACAAAGTCTGATTTTAGAAATTTCATCGGATATATTATAGATATATCCAACAACAAATTAAAAGGGACAAAGTTTTCTTTACCGGAAGCTGTAAACCTTTTAAAAGGCTTGGGAATAGTTATACATTAATAATTTATACTATAATTTTTATATGAAAGGATATAGTAATATGAGTAAGTCAGAAATCAGAAAAGTAAAAATAGGTGATGAAAAAATACTGGCGAATATACATATAACATCTTGGCAAACAGCATTTGATAAAATTCTTTCTAATGAAATTTTGGACAGAATGACAGATATAAAAAAGACAGAAACAATGTATAAATATTTGCTAGAAAATAATATTGGAAACGGTGTTATTTTATCTGTTAATAATAAGCCACATTGTATTACTTTTTGGGATAAGACACGGGAAAAAGATATGCAAGGATATGCAGAATTAATATGTATACATAGTTTAAGTGAAAATTGGGGCAAAGGATACGGCTCAATGATAATGGAGTATGTGCTTAATGAAATAAAAAAAGCAGGTTTTACAGATGTTATGTTATGGGTGTTTAAAGAAAATACAAGAGCCCGTAAATTTTATGAAAAGAATGGCTTTATTTTATCACAAAAAACAAAAACGTCTTTTGATACAGTTGAAGTAATGTATATTAAAAATTTATCATTTTAATAGATGTTTGATAGATTAACAACAGTAGGTAAAACAAGATAACTAATTAATAGAATAAGCAAAATCGCAAGATAATTTACATATTGCAATGTGGCATATAAGCGCAATTGTAATATTTTTTTAATTAAAATATGAGAGTTTTTTTATTTATTGTATTTATGTTTATACGTACAAAGGTATGGGGTTACAATAGAAGAAAAAATAATTTTTGTGCATTATAATAAAACAATAAAAAATATTCTTGATTTTTTAATATGCTATATGGTATTATATATAGCACGTAATATTATTTTGTTCATTTTGGGAAAATTTGATTAATAGCAAGTTCCTTGTCTTTTTAATACCTTGTATCGATACGATACAAGGTATTTATTATATTATATAATTTAATTTTTAAGTAAATAAAAAAAATAGGAGAAATAAAAATATGAATAACAAACAAATGAACGCAGCACAACAGGCAATGACAGATTGGTTATCACACCCAAATGAATTAGGAAAAGTGCCTTTTAAAATTGAATGCGCAGGAACATTTGGTCTTTATGATATGACATACTATATCTTTAAGTACAAAAAGAATGTATTGGGTAAATGGTTACTTGGGGTTTGTGGTGGATATGATGGTAATGATTTGGAACACTGCGGACATATATTCAGTGAAATGGAAGAATATGACGAAGACACAGCAGTTGAAAAATCACAGGAAATGGTAGAGAAAATTCGTGAGTACTGGATAAATGAAGCTAAGAAAGTAGAAGAAGAAAATCAAAATAGTAAAAACTTTGTAGGTTTTGTACTGCTTTCCGACAGCAGTTGGGATAAGACGAAATTAATAAGTGATTTAAAGCAAGAGTGGAATATTGATATAGAGGAAGATGAAGATGAAACAGATGAAACACTTATCTTTTTTGTTGACGATATGGTAGTAGCACTTAGTCTTATGTCTGTGCCTGTACCAAACGGAGAGGCAGAAATTAATGCTGAAAATAATTATATGTGGCAAGAGGCTGTTGAAATAACAAAGTCACATAAGGCACATATAACGGTTGCAATATTGGGAACAAACAGCAATATTTATGAACGTGGTAAACTGTTTGTTAAAGTTATGTCGGCTTGCGCAAAACAAAAAAATGCCATTGGTGTATATACAAGCGGAACAGTCTTTGAACCACGTATGTATATTAATTTTTCAGATATGATAAAAGACGGTGATTTACCGATATTAAATTGGGTTTGGTTTGGATTGTACAAATCTGAAAAAGGTATTTGCGCCTATACTTATGGTATGGAGACTTTCGATAAATATGAAATAGAAGTGCTTGATGTTGACGATAAACTTTCAAATGTATATGATTTTATAGTCGCTATGGTTGGTTATGTGTTGGAATATGACGTAACATTGAATGACGGTGAAACAATAGGTTTTTCTGCCGAAGATAAACACAGTATTACTTTAAGTGACGGTGTATCGTTGCCACAAAAGACACTAAAAATAAGTTACAAATCAAATTAAAAACTTATAAAGATGTATTAATGGCAGTTTCAAAATATTGATACGAAAAAATATAGAGCAGTACCTGTTGTTATGTCAAGTGATACGCTTGAATTTGTTTTGCCCGAACCTGTTCCGCAAAATTGTGTTGATGAACTTATAAAAGAACATTATGCTTTTGCTATGACCTTGAACAAAATACGCCTATAAATTTAAGTAAATCTAAAAATTGGTATTTGGGGTGGGATTGACAATAAGCAAGTTATGAATAATTTCTACATTGATAAAATGAAAAATATAATAAAAAAGTTAAAAACAGATAAGTTACAAATAATTTGTTTTATGTTTTATATTTTTGAAAACAAGATGTGGAAAATGATAATGGAGAAATATAAAATGAAATATAGTTTACAGCCACTTAGGCTAAAAGCTGGTTGGGAAATAATATTCAATAATTTTACTGAATATGATATTAATAAACATAGTGAAGATGATATAATTGAATTAAATGAAGATTTACTTCAATTATATCATAAAAATGCAAATTTAATTATAGATTTGGGTTGGTATCCCAATAACGACAAAGACGGACAGTATATTTTATTAATGATAAAAAATTATGATTGGGATTTTCCATTGGAAAAAGTTATATCAAAATCAAAAGATGAAATTATAGATTGTATTGAAAAATGGGTAGATATTGGATTTTTTGCAAAGTACAATCATTAAAAGTTATTTTTCTTTAAATTAAGGGGTATATATGACAGAGAAATTTGAGTATATAAAATGTTATTGGAAGTATATAGACAAAGAGACTCCTATTATTTCATTTTATGAAGTGGATTTGCAAAATGAAAGATATGGCGTAAGAGTTGCCGAAGTTTTTATTGACCGGACAGTATCGCAAGTTGTAGAAAAAGGTTTTGACTTTGTAACAGAAGCGCCTGTGCCAACTATCAATGAAATTAACAAAGAGCCTGAATTTTTTGCTGAAATAATTTTATGTGAAGAATTTGAGAAAGTTTATAATTCAGATGTATATATTGGCAATATTGATTTTCCAAAAAAATCTTAATAATATGTGTTGAAATTTATGTTAGCAGAACGTTTTGAAAAAACAATTAAAAATTGTGGATTAAGTGAATTGAAACAACCGCTTTTTTATAATGCTCCTGTCGGTATCCGATTTAAAATAGGCGGAAAATATGATGTATATATAAAAGATGATGAACCTATACCAAACCCTTTATATATACAGTCAGCTTTTGAACGTGCTCACAGTATTTACAAAAATTTACCGAAAAAACCTAATTTATTAAGAATAGACATATACCCAAACACAGAAAATAATGATATAATACTATATATATGCAAATATGCAAATTTACCGCAACCGTATGAAATAAAAAAAGAAACATTATTTGATGAAGATGGACAATATGCAAGATTACAGCTATACTGGGATTTGTCACAGATAAATTTCAATGAGGAAATATTAATAAAAGAAATTATTAAAAGTGATATTGGCGGTTATTCGGCTTTTTCTTCAAATGTATATTTAATATGTGAGGATATATCTGTTTTATATTATTTATATGATGATAGGGGACTTGATTTATTGTCAAAAGATAAAGAAACCATATATACTATATATAAACATTTTAATGAGTGGATTTTGGAATATGACAGGGAAAAGATAGATAAAGTCTTTGGAACATAAAAATATAAAGAAAAGAGAAAAAATATGCTAAAAGATAGCGTTATTTTTGAATATGAAAATGGAACATTGACAGTAAATCAATATAGTTTTTGTGAAATAATGAAACATATAATGGTGAATTATGTTAATATCAGTTACGATGAGGCATCGAAAATAGTTGACAATTCAGGTTTTGTAGAGCCAATAAAAGATGTAATGGAGGCGGCGCTACTCAGTCATGAATTGGAATATTATTGGGCAATAGGACTGTATTATAAAGATGAACTTTTTGAAAAAGGTATTTGTGAAGAGCCTGAAAATTTTGATGAATATTTTGCTTTTCTAGATGATATTATGAAAAAATATAATCTAAAAGAGCCATTTGAATGGGATTAAAAATAGTAAAAGGAGAAAAAATTATGGATTTGATGTAACTTTTCACCCTATTTCACCAAAAGAAATGAATGACTGGTATTTTCAGAAACTGGAATGGGTAAAAGAAAAAATTAATAAAACAAGCTTTTTTAAATCTTCAAAAAATGTTTGCAAGAAAGTAAAAAGGAGATACTGAAATTTGCAAATCAATATGGAATAAAGCCTTTATATGCTGAAAAATACTTTGATGTGCTTAAAGTAGGAACAGAGACAATAGACGATAATATTTTTGACAAAACACATGGTTTTTATATAGCTATTGAGCAAGGTTTTTTCAAAGAGTATTATTATACCCGTGGAAGCGCCTTTTCATTTTTAATTGCTGAAAAGCCTAAGTATATAAAATATACAACACCTTGGGAAGATATTATTCCACACACCTTTCCAAACAAAATAAACAATACTATTACAGAAAATTATTGCAGTGGTGTATGTATAGGACAAAAACAGGTTATTAAACTGCTTGATGATATTGAAAGCAATACGCAGGTTTGTAGAGATATGGGAGATTTATGGAGCAACGGTCAATTTGACGTATTAAAAAAGGCTTTGTTAAAGGCAAAAGAACTGGAATGTGGATTACTTGAAGCGACAGATGTAATTGCGCCAAATCCAATTAAACCAAATGAAAGCGAATGTTTTTCTGATTTATTTCATTGTGATAAGGAGGGAGTATATTTATATATAGATACTGCAATGAAACAATTATCTGAAATAATGAAAGAAGACAAAAATAAATGATTTAATATTTAATTATATATGTTATAATAAAGAGGATATTATTAATCAATGTAATTATTTTATTTATATTACATTCACCAATAATTAATAGAAAATATTTTATAAGGAGAAATAATATGACAGAGTTAGAAAAAATAATTGATGATTTTAAAGGACATCAACTAGATAAGGACAAAGCTTTAAAATATATATTATGGAATAATGTACATAACAAATTGAAAACAAAAGATATTGTAGGCGATAGCTATATTTTTTATCCTGATATGAATATTACGCTATTGCCACGTATCAGTGAATTAACAGACCAAACAGCAGTTGTTGATTTTTATATCTCTGCGCCAAATTGGGAAGATTACCTTTTGGATTCTACAATAGGAATGGGAGAGACTGCCGTAGAAGCAATAGATATGGCAACTTCTTCTTTTCTATGGTCATTTATGGAAAAATTTATGGCTTTGGAAAACAATGAAAAAGCCGATACAATTATAGAAACTGAATTTATGGGAAATACTCATCGCTGGAAAATTTATTTTGGAAACATAGTTGCTTTCGGAGAAAAACCTGAATTTAAAGAAAAAAATCCTTATTGGAACATATTAAAAGATGAACTTGTTAAAAGACTTGGAAATCAAAAGAATTGCTATGTTAAACTAAATCTTTCCAATATATACGGAACCAAAATCAGCGAGTGCCAAATTAATCAAATAGACAGTAAAGAGCTTGGCGCACTATTTTTAAAAATAGTTGAAGAATGGGACGACGAAAAATTTACATCACAAATAATGACATTCTTCGTTTCACAAGAAAAAGCAACTGTTAATGAATATGAGTATTGGGGAAAAGACGGTAAAGAAAAAATTAAAAATGCAATTACAAAAGCTGTGCAACTAGTTATGAACTGCGAAGATAAAAAGCAATATAAAGACTATCTGAAAATTTTGAAAAAAGAATTGAATGATAAAACATTAGCAGAAGAATGTTATTATTTCTTACCTGAAATTTGTGCTGAAAATGCATTTAAAGATGCTTCATTCCCTGAATATATGATGATACAAGTTAACAAAAATCCACTTATTACAATATATAAAGCACAATTAACAGACTATACACTAATAAAACAAAATTTCTTTGAACTACTTGATTCAAGTGTTTTTGCTAAAAATAAAAATAATATATACAGCAAATATATCTTGTTTAGCAACACATACAGTGAATTGCAAAATATGAAAAAAGATAATGAAAACCTAAAAATCGAAGAAGTTGCTATGGAACCAATATCTTACTCTGTAAGCAAAGATTTTAAAATAAGATAAAAATTATATAATGATGATATATAAATAAGAAATAATTCAAATAGGATTTGATTCAATCAGTGAAACTATAAGCAAAATATATCCCCATCAATATGGACATAATTACAGAACTATTATTCCATACGTACTTGGTGGCAATTACCCACTGAATATTGTACAGGTAATAGAAAGCAAAAACGGTATTTTGCACTGTCACTGTATAACATACGGCAGATGAAGAAGATATTTTGCAACCATATGCTAATAAATATAAAATTTTTAGCATACATATGACTGTGGAGCTTCTTCCGACAAAAATTAAAGATTCAGAAGGTAACGTGCTAAAAGTAATTGAATAAGGAGTCTTTTTATGATGAATGATAAAGTTTATAAACAAAATTTAGAAGAAAAAGAAACTATGCCAGGCGGCCCTTTTTTAATTCAAATGTTATTTAAAGAACAAGTATCTATGCCAGACAAAGAAACAATGACAGAAATTATAGAACGTCATTGCGGAGAAACAGAAAATTTTTGTTATGACGAAAAAACAGCCGGATTTACAATGAACGACTATATTGCTGAATTTAAAGAAAACGAAGTTCCGGTACAACTGATGATAACTGCGTGTAATGAATTTGACTCAACAAAAATTGATTCATTTATAAAAAGTCAGATGTGGGACTGTATGGAAGATAGAGACAGAATACTATCTGAATGTAACTATCAGGTAATTGCATTTGATTTCCTTGCGTCAGGACTGCAAACGCAGGAACGCGCAAATTTTAATATGGACGCATTAGATGCCCTTGCCGAACTCTATCCCACTTGTGAGGCGTTTTATTTTCAAAAGTGCGGTAAACTGGTTTTGGCGGAAGAAGTCAGAAACCATACTATCAAAGGTATTGACAGATTTATCCGTTTTGGTGTAAATGCAAGATTTTTTAATATTCAGGGAACGGAGGATATGATTGTTGACACAGTAGGTATGAGCACACTTTTCTTGCCCGATTTGCAGTATCATTTTCATAATATAGAGCCAAACTGGGTAGTAAATCACGCATATAATTTAGCGTCATATCTATTGCAAAATGATTGTCCTATAAATGACAGCGATACTGTTGATGGAATAGTTGACGGTAATATAACTCGTGATTTACAGTGGGGTTGTCAATACGAGGAATCACTAATTCAACCTGCAAGAGATGTTCTTGATATAAATATGGGTGAATATGCATCAGGTCAACGTTAAGGTAGTTATGCTTTATAATGAAAGAATATAAAAACAAAGATGAATTAAAAGACGAAATAAAAAAAGCCTATCTAAAATATATATCTGAATTTGATACTATATCAGAAGATGATAAGGATAAGAGATATGAAGATGTTGATAGAACTCCTGCCGAAAATCTTGCATATCAGGTGGGCTGGACAACACTTTTACTAAAATGGGAAAATGATGAAAAAAACGGATTAAAAGTAAAGACTCCGTCAGAAAATTTTAAGTGGAATGAACTTGGAAAATTGTATCAGTGGTTTACAGATACATATTCGCATAAAAGTTTAGAAGAACTAAAAAACACATTAGACCAAAATATTAATTGTATTTATAATATGATTGACAGTATGAGTAACGAAGAACTGTTTTTACCGCATAAAAGAGTTTGGGCTGATGAAGCAACAAAAACAGCAGTTTGGGAAGTATATAAATTTATACATATAAATACTGTTGCTCCTTTTGGAACATTTAGAACCAAAATAAGGAAATGGAAAAAACTGATGTTATAAAAATATATAGATTTGATAATACTACTTACTGTTAAAGTGAGTAGTATTGTTTTTTATAGACTAAATATCTTTTACAATGGTAGAAAAATTCATTTTTGTATGATATAATTCAGTCTAAATAATAAAATTAAAATCTTTTAGGAGGTATTTTCATATGATAAAAGAGGTTATGCATATAGGTTTGACTGTCAGTGATATGGATAAGTCTATTGCTTTTTACAGAGATATTTTAGGTTTAAAATATAAAGGTGAATTGATAATGGAAGGCGAAGAAACAGACTTACTGTTTGCACGAAAGAATTGTAGGGTAAGAGTCGCATACCTAAACGGCAGCGATGAGGTATTTGCTCCACCGATAGAGCTTATACAGTTCCTTGATGAAAACGCAGAAGAAAACACAGCAAAACTAACAAAAATATCCATATCGGAAGTTTGTTTTAACGTAAGTGATATTGATAAGGTTTATGAGCATTTAGTGAAAAACAATGTGGAATGTCTATCTGCTCCACAACCTTTTGACTTTACAAAATCAGGGTTCGGCAAAAGCAAGGCGCTGTATTTTAAAGATCCCGACGGTATAATACTTGAACTTATGCAAAATATTGAATAATTCTATGGGGAAGATATGTTTATGGAAGAAAAAAATTTGGAACAAGTAAAAGACCTTATCGAAGAAATAGCCGATTGTTATGACCTGCCGTCAGACAAAGAAGCAGAAGAAATGCGTAAACTAACCGGTATAGACTGGAACGCAGAAGATTTGCAAACGATATGTTGCGAATATTGGAGTCATCACTCATTGGAAGAAACAGCATATATGATGTTTAATGAAGAATATCCCCCTGTAAATGAAGCAGAGCTTGTTTTTTGGAGATATAAAGAAAATGTTACTTTGAACGATGCTGACGTTTTTAAAAAATACCGTTTAGGAAAAGATACTGTAAAAGGGATAGAAACTTTACCTTTTGATGAAATATTAAACAAAATAAAATCTCTTTTTCCAATGTGGACAGAAACAGATGACGGAAAAAAAGAGGAAAGCTACCGTTTTGAATGCAAAGAGCAAGAAAGTTATTGGTCGGATACCCATTTTTGGATTTTTTTGTATGGATTGTATGGAAAATCTGGCGGAAAGAAAAATCAACATCAAATAATAAATTTTTCGTGTCACAATATGTCAAACGAACAAATTAATATTATTATAGAATGTATGGAGTCATTTGGTTGTAAACTACATATAAAAGAATATAATATACAATAATATAAATAAACAGTTTGATATTGATATATAAAATACTTCTACATTTTAAGATAAATTTTCTTTAAAATAATGCTTTTGAAAGGAACCTATAAATTATGGATTATAAAGTAACTTTAAGTATTGACGGAATGGGAATTGTATTTTTTTCGGCAAAAACAATGGAATATGTAGATAATAATTCTGATTTTTTAAATAATGAATTTAACAGTTCAGATGACATAACAAGACATATTCAACAATGTGATATTACAGGTTTTTGCACCGGTTCGAGCGGAGACTTTAATTTGCATTTTTTTAACGGGTATCCAAATGAAGATATACTCAAAAAATTTCCAATCACAGCAAAATTAGGCTTAGATGTCAGAGGTGGAGCTGTGCAATTTTGCGATATGTTTTGGCTCAGTCGCTGGAATACGAATTTTCCGCAAGAGCAAATTATACAAATAGAAGATGGGTATTATAATATGACAGTGTGTACTTGCCGACCAAATTCGGGAGATTGGGGAGATAATCAAACAATATATATTTATTTTGAAAAAACCGATGAATTGCCAAATATCACACGTAAAGGAATACCATATCTTTATCGGGAATTATAATAATTTATATAGCTGACCAATCAAATAATCAAAACCACCCGTTGAATGCACTTGTCAAGTAAAAGTAGACACAAATAACCACCAATTATATAA
>JAHHTR010000024.1 GCA_020024515.1 Angelakisella sp. | reverse complement strand
ACTGGTTGGTTTCATGCTTCTGGATACTGCTAATATTTTTACAAATTGCTCTAATAACATAAAAGCTCCTCCGGATAAAAATGCAAATTATTATTAATAAATACTCTTTTTTTTGAATATAGCATATAGTAATTTATTTGTCAATTTTATGCTATTAAAAAATGACTACCGCTAAAACATAATCAGCAGTAGTCATATATTTTATATAGTTAAAAATTTTCAATTTACAAGTTCATCAGCAAGTGTATCTATTTGTTCAATACTTTCGTCATTTAGTGTTGAAATGATTTTTACGGTATTGTTGCAGTAATTTAAGTCTTTGCATAATTCAAGTGATTTTTGCATACATTTTGTTGCAGTAATTGCCCAAGAGCCATTTTCAATAAATGCAACTGTTCTGTTACGGAAGTTTCTGTCTACTATGTGGTCAATAAATACTTTCATAGGTGGGAACATAGTTCCGTTATATGTGCTTGATGCAAAAACAGTTGTACTTAATTTGAATGCATTGGCAACGGCTTCTGCCATATCACATCTGCATAAATCCATAAGTACAACTTCTTTGCACCCTTTTTCTTTTAGTTTTTCTGCCAATAGTTCAGCGGCAGCTTTTGTGTTGCCATAGATTGATGCGTATGTTACAAGTACACCGTTTTTTTCAACACTATATGATGACCAAGTGTTATATAGGTTGATGTAGTGTTCAATATTTTCTTTTAGAACAGGTCCATGTAGAGGGCAAATAGTCTTTATGTCCCAATTAGTGGCTTTTTTCAAAACAGCTTGTACTTGAGCTCCGAATTTACCTACAATACCAATATAGTAACGTCTTGCCTCATCGTCCCAGTTTTCGTCAGCATCATATGTGCCGAATTTTCCGAAAGCATCAGCAGAGAATAAAACTTTTTCGGTAGATTCGTATGTCAATATAACTTCCGGCCAATGTACCATAGGAGCGTTAACAAAATTAAGTGTATGTTCGCCCAGATTAAGTGTATCACCTTCACCAATAACAATTCTTCTTTCTGAATAATCTGTGCCAAAGAAATTTTTCATCATAACGAAGGCTTTTGGGGAAGAAACTATGGTTGTTTGAGGATATATTTTCATAAACTCTGTAATATTTGCTGAGTGGTCAGGCTCCATATGTTGAATAACTAGATAGTCAGGATTACGTCCTTCAAAAACTGTCTTCATATTTTCAAGCCATTCTGCACCAAAGCTTTTATCAACAGTATCCATAACTGCAATTTTTTCATCAATAATTACATAGGAATTATAACTCATACCATTAGGTACATTATATTGACTTTCAAATAAATCAATATTGTTATCATTTACTCCAACATATTTAATATTTTGCGAAATAAACATTTTTTTCTCCTTTTCTTTATCTATTTATTTATATTACCCATTATAACTTAACATACTAAAAAATAAAAGTAAAATGTATATACGTATCAAACAAAATTATATACCAATATATGAAGATTTTTAAATATATTAGCAAAATATACCATAGATTTATATTTTTTATAATTAATTTTTTAAAGTATAGTATATGAAATCTATTTGGGTATAAAAAAGAGGCTTGCCATCGAGGAAAACCTCGATAACAAGCCGATTGCTTGAAATAAATAATTATCTTTTTGAGAATTGTGGAGCGCGACGTGCAGCTTTAAGACCGTATTTCTTACGTTCTTTCATTCTTGGGTCACGTGTTAGGAATCCTGCTCTCTTTAGTAGAGGACGCATTTCATCGCTGTGTAGTAGTAGTGCTCTTGATATACCGTGACGGATAGCGCCAGCTTGACCACTAACACCACCACCTGTAACTGTACAAACAATGTCAAAACGACCTAGTGTGTTTGTTAGTTCCAGTGGTTGATTAACGATTAGTTTTAGTGTATCAAGACCAAAGTAATCGTCTATATCTCTACCGTTTATTGTTATTTTACCTGTACCTACGTACAATCTTACTCTTGCAACAGAGCTTTTTCTACGACCTGTACCGTAGTAGTATGGTTTACTCTCGTACATATTTGTGTCCTCCTCTCATTATTTCTCCCATGCTACCGGCATTTGTGCAGCATGGTTGTGTTCAGCGCCTGCAAATACTCTGCAACGAGTCATTGCTTTGCGACCTATTGTGTTATCAGGAATCATACCTTTGATAGCTACTGTCATAGCTCTCTCTGGATTTTTTTCCATTAGTGTTGAGTATTTAACTTCTTTTAGTCCGCCTACCCAACCTGAGTGGTGACGATACATTTTTTGTTCACCTTTGTTACCTGTTAAAATAGCTTTGTCGCAGTTAATAACGATAACGTGGTCGCCACAGTCAACGTGTGGTGTAAATGTAGGTTTATGTTTACCACGAAGTAACATAGCAGCTTTTGCAGCTGTACGGCCAAGTGGTTTGTTAGCAGCGTCAAGAATGTACCATGTACGCTTAACATTTGCTGGTTTTTCCATAAATGTTGCCATATTGTTTTTCCTCCTAAATATTTTTCTTCTTTAATTGTGCCATTTATTAAGAATATGGCACGAAGTGACATTTCATATTATAGCATAAAAAAATTTACTGTCAACACATTTTTTTTATTTTTTAAATATATCACACAATATCTTTAAATATCTCTTGTTTGCTTTGTTTTTCTCTGTTTTTCTAATTTGCCAATTTTGTTTTTATATAAATTGTAAAATAATTAAATTAAACAGAATAAGAATAAAATATCATTATATACTACTAATCATTAATAATTAAGCATATAAATAGAAATATATTGCTTTAAATCTTATAATTAAAATATTTATTATTTTGATTTTTATGGTTATAATATTAGAAGACATCTTTGTGTAGGACAAAATAAAAAGCAAAGGAAGTGTCATTAATATGAAAACCCATAAATTATTTGAAATGTTGCACGAGCAGCCTGATGGTTATGTTAATGAAATACTAGATAATGATGAAGTGGTATCTTCAACAGGCTACACAGGACTTACACCAAGTGCTGTTTTAAATGACGAAGTAGCGGATAATTATAATGATATATATAATTATCCTTATTTTTCTGATAATAGCAATAAAAGTATAAATAAATACCCTAAAACAAAAAAATAGCAGTCTTTTAATATGCAAGAGTTTATATGTGCTCTTGCATATTTTTGTGCAGAATAATTAAAATATACATTTATATATTTGCAAATAAAGTGATTTTATACAAAGTTTAAAATGAAAATGTATATAAAAATGAATTTTTAATCAGAAAACTTGCAAAAATACTGTTAAAGTACTTGATTTATTAATTGTGGTTTGTTATTATTTAATTTGAATAATAATTTAATAACAATATGATAAATGTGAGAATGGATAGATAGGAGATATTTATGAAATATGACCTTTTAAAGCAATTACATGAATTAATGCATACATTTTCAAAAGGACAAAGACTTATTGCTACATATATATTGCAACACTACGAAAAAGCAGCATTTATGACAGCCGCAAAACTGGGTGAAACAGTTGGTGTGAGTGAATCGACAGTTGTTCGTTTTGCAATAGAAGTAGGTTTTGACGGTTACCCACAGCTGCAAAAAAATTTACAAGAGCTTATAAGAAACAGACTGACATCTATACAACGTATGGAGATAATGAATGAGCAACTCAGTTCTTCTGAAATCCTCTCACGTGTGCTTACTCTTGATGCGGAAAAAATTAAACGAACACTTGAAGAAATAAACAGGGATAGTTTTGCAAATGCGGTTGAAACAATAATCAATGCAAATAATCACTATATAATAGGGATAAGAAGTTCAAATTCTTTGTGTGGATTTTTGGCTTTCTATTTTAATCACATTTTTTCTAATGTACGCACAATAGGTACTACAAGCAGCAGTGAAGTATTTGAACAGCTTATCAGAATAGAGAAAGGTGATGTATTAATCGCCATTACTTTTCCAAGATATTCACAGAGAACATTAAAAGCGGCACAGTTTGCAAAAAAACGTGGCGCAACTGTTATTGCCATTACAGATTCTGAATCGGCACCGCTTGCGCAAATAGCTGATATAACACTTGTGGCAAAAAGTGATATGGCATCTTTTGTAGACTCACTTGTTGCACCAATGAGCCTTATTAATGCGCTTATTGTTGCAATAGGTAATCAAAAAAAGAGCGAGATAGCAAAGTCCTATGAGGCACTCGAAAAAATATGGGACGAATACAACGTATATGAAAGAAATAACGAGGAACACGTAAATGTCTAAAAAATTAATAATAGTCGGTGGTGGTGCGGCAGGGTTAATGGCAGCATGCACCGCATCAAAGAACGGTTTGGAAACTGTTCTGATAGAACATTCAGGCAAACTGGGTAAAAAGCTTGCAATTACAGGTAAGGGTAGATGTAATGTTACAAATAATTCTTCACCGGAAAACATATTAAAAAATACCCTTACAAACAAAAAGTTTTTATATAGTAGTATATATGGCTATACACCTGATGATGTAATGAATTTTTTTGAGGAACAGGGTGTACCGTTAAAAACCGAACGGGGAAACAGAGTTTTTCCATTGTCAGACAAAGCAAGCGATGTTGTAAATGCACTTGTAAGCACTGCTAAAAAATATCATACAGATATAATTTTTGACAGTGTTGAGGAATTGATTACAGAAATAACCGATGACGGAGGACTAACCGTAAAAGGAGTAGTACTGAAAAACGGTGATGAGCTTTTGGCAGATTATGTATTGATAGCAACAGGTGGCAAGAGTTATCCTGTCACCGGAAGTACCGGTAAGGGATATAAGCTTGCAAAAAGTGTAGGTCATACTGTAACATTACTTCGACCATCACTGATACCAATATGCTGTAAAGAAGACTATTGTTGCGATATGATGGGCCTTTCACTTAAAAACGTAGTTTTGTCTCTTTGGGAAAATGGAAAAAAGAAACCTATATACAGTGAAATAGGAGAAATGCTCTTTACTCATTTTGGTGTATCAGGTCCACTTGTATTATCTGCATCGTCATATATGCAAAAGCCTATTGATACATATAAACTGACAATAGATTTAAAGCCGGCACTCGATAACGAAAAACTGAATACACGTATTTTGCGTGACTTTGCAGATAATATTAATAAATCATTATCAAATGTATTGGGACTGTTATTGCCGAGAGCTATGATAATTCCTGTTATAAATCTATCCGACTTGACATCTGATACAAAAATTAATACAATAACAAAGGAACAACGTCAAAATCTTGTCAATATAATCAAGAACTTTCAACTTACACCAGTCGGTTTTCGACCAATAGAGGAGGCAATAGTTACAGGTGGTGGCGTAGAAGTTAAAGAGATTGATCCGACAACAATGATGTCCAAACTATGTAAAAACTTGTATTTTGCAGGTGAGGTAATTGATGTAGATGCATTTACAGGTGGATTTAATTTGCAAATAGCATTTTCAACAGCGGTAAATGCAATAAATTCTATGATATATGATTAATTTGGAGGAATAGTTATGTTTTCAGTTGCACTAGATGGTCCGGCAGGAGCCGGCAAAAGCACAATAGCAAAAGAAATAGCAAAAAAATTTCAAATAATACATGTAGATACAGGTGCTATGTATAGAGCAATAGCACTGTATTTTATAAATCATAATATTGATACAAAAGATGTAAATTCTATTGTACCAAAACTTGACAGTATAAAAATTTCTATAAATTTTACAGAGCAAGGACAAAGAATATATATAAATAATGAGGATATTACGGATAATATTCGTACAGCAGAAGTATCAATGGGTGCTTCTAATGTATCGGCTATTCCTGAGGTCCGTGCATTTTTACTTGACACACAAAGAGACCTTGCAAAGCACAACAGTGTTATAATGGACGGCAGAGATATAGGCACTGTAATTTTGCCTGATGCGACAGTAAAAATATTTTTGACAGCAAAAGCGGAAGTTCGTGCAGCACGCAGACTGAAAGAATATCAGGAAAAAGATGAGAATGTATCATTTGAAGAAGTGCTTAAAGATGTTATAAAACGTGATGAAAACGATTCATCTCGTGCGGCAGCTCCACTAAAACAAGCAGATGATGCTGTTCTTGTTGATACAAGTGATATGGATTTTAACCAATCGGTAAAATATATATCAAACATAATCAAAGAAAGGATACAAATGTAAATGGGTGGTATGTATTGGTTTGCTTTTTGGGTTTCAAAAATTTTTTATGCGATATTTTTCCGTATAGAATACATAAATCGTGAGAATGTACCGCTAACAGGTGGATATATTATTGCGCCAAATCATAGGGGATTAAGTGATATTTTGTTTATATCGCATGGTATACCGAAACGCCCTATAACATATATGGGGAAAAAAGAACTTTTTGAAAACAAATTTGCAAATTGGTTTTTTAGAAAATGCGGAGCGTTGCCGATAAGTCGCGGTGATGGTGATGTCAATGCTCTGAATCCTTTTATAGATAAAATAAAAGAAGGAAATTTAGTGGGAATTTTTCCAGAGGGTACACGTGGCAAGAATATTCGTCCTTCACGCGGAAAATCGGGCACAGCACTTGTGGCAAAACAGTCGCGATGCGGTGTTATCCCTTGCGCAATAATATATGAGGGAGGTTTGCGTCCCTTTAAGAAAATAAAAGTAGCTTATGGTGAGCCTATAAGTTATGAAGAATTATTTGCTGATGAGGAAAGTGCGGCAGCGCTTAAAAGAGCAACAAAGAAAATAATGGAAGGCATAAATATACTTATGGATAAGGAGGGAGTACCGGTTGCCGAAAGTAATAGTCGCTAAGACAGCGGGATTTTGCGGAGGAGTGCGTAAAGCGGTAGAAATAGCTTTTGACAGCGCAAAAAAAATAAAGCCCTTGTATATTATGGGAGAGCTTGTGCATAATCCTATTGTAAACCATGAACTTGAAAGCCTTGGTGTTGTTCGTAATGACGATATGGAAACTTTGCACGAGGGTGATACTTTGCTTTTGCGTGCGCATGGTGTAACAGAGAAAACTTATACGGATTTGAGAGACAAAAATATTGATTATATAGATACAACATGTGTCTTTGTAAAAAAAGTACATAGTATTGTGGCAGATATTGATGAAAATGCAAATGTGCTTTTGGCTGGTGACAGTACTCACCCTGAAGTTATCGGTATAATAGGGCACTGTAAAAATAAGGTAGTTTGCTTTAAAACCGTAGAAGAACTTGAAAAAATTATAGAAAATGATGATAAATATATCAAAAATCCTACTGTTTTAGTAGCTCAAACTACTTTTAATGTAGAAGAATGGAAGAAATCTGAAAAATTATTAAAAAAACTATGTACAAATGCAATTATTTTTGATACAATATGTAAAGCGACTGTTGTTAGACAACAAGAAGCATTGGATTTATCTAGTAAATGTGATTTAATGATTGTGATTGGTGGAAAGAATAGTTCTAACACCCAGAAACTCTTTAAGATTTGTCAACAAAGCTGTCGTACATATTTGGTTGAAAATATAGATGATATAAGTAATATTGATACTTGTAGCATAAACGATCAAACTATTATTGGAATTACAGCAGGTGCATCGACGCCTGATTGTATAATTAAGGAGGTTCAAAAATCCATGAGCAATTTGGATAACATTACTAATGAAATGAGCTTTGAAGAGATGCTAAACGAATCCTTCAAAAGTGTACATAATGGAGAGAGGGTTACAGCAACAGTTATTAAAGTTAAAGATAACGAAATACTTGTTGACTGTGGTGTAAAATATGCTTGTTATGTACCACTAAACGAATTGACAGATGATCCAAGTTTAAAACCAAGCGATATCGTTAAAACAGGTGATGAAGTAGAACTAATCGCTGTTAGAGTAAACGATGTAGAAGGTACAATAATGCTTTCTAAAAAGAGACTTGATGCAGTTGCAGGTTTTGAAAGAGTTATGAATGCAGCAGAAACAGGCGAAATACTAACAGGTCGTGTAATCGAAGTTATCAAAGGCGGCGTTCTTGTTTTGACAAACGGAGTAAAAATTTTTGTTCCGGCAAGTCAAACAGGTGTTGCTCGTAATGGTGACCTAAATTCTATTGTAAATACAGAAGTAACATTTAAAATTCTTGAAACAAATCGTCAACGCCATCGTGCCATTGGTTCAATCGCTGTTCTAAAACGTGAAGAACGTCGTGAGCAAGCAGAAAAAGTATGGGCAGATATAGCTGTTGGTAAGGAATACACAGGTAAAGTTAAGAGCATTACAAACTTTGGTGTATTTGTTGATATCGGTGGTGTAGATGGTAGAATAGCTTTACCAGACCTAACATGGCTACGTGTTAAACACCCATCAGAAGTTGTTAGTGTTGGTGACGAAATAACAGTTACAGTAAAAGATATTAATGAAGCTGACAAGAAGATTTCTCTAAGCTACAAAAAAGATAAAGAAAATCCATGGGAAAAAATCAGAACAATGTACAATGTTGGTGATACAGTTAGCACAAAAGTTATCTCACTAACAGCTTTTGGTGCATTTGCTGAAATTATTCCTGGTGTTGATGGTCTAATCCACATTTCACAAATATCAAAAGAGCATGTTGAGAAAGTTAGCGACAAACTACACGTTGGTGATGTTGTAGAAGCTAAAATCACAGAGCTTGACTTTGATAAGAAACGTGCTAGCCTATCCATTAAGGCTCTTTTGGAAGATGCTGAGGAATCAGTAGAAGAAAAAACAGAAGAAGTTGCAGAATAATTTAACGTTATTTTGACAAATATAGAAGAGATGTGCAAGATTTTGCATATCTCTTTTTTGTCTTTTTCGATTTTTCTTTACATTGCAAATAAAAAGTGATTATGGTATACTATTATCAGTGCGTTAAAGTTATAAATATTGCTTTTTACACTTATTATATTTATATGGTTAATATATAAATTTTGATAATAATTTAATTGGAGGAAAACATTTATGAAGAAAGTATTAGATAAATTTTTGAGATATGTAAAAATTGATACAGAATCACAAGATAATGTTGATACAATACCAAGTACACAAAAGCAATTTAATCTTGCAAAATTATTGGTTGAAGAATTAAAAGCAATGGGTGCTGAAAATGTAAATCTTGATGAAAATTGCTATGTTACAGCAGAAATTCCGTCAACAGTTGATTATGAGACACCTACGCTTGCTTTTATTTCACATATGGATACAAGCCCTGCTATCAGTGGTACAAACGTTAATCCACAATATGTAGAAAACTATGACGGACAGGATATAGTTTTGAACAAAGAGAAGAATATTGTGTTAAAAACTTCTGAGTATCCGGCCCTACTCAATTATATTGGTCAAGACCTAATAACAACAGACGGTACAACATTACTTGGTGCTGATGACAAGGCTGGCGTTGCGGAGATAATGACATTTGCCGAAGAAATACTAAATAACAAAGATATTAAGCATGGAAAAATTAAAATTGCATTTACTCCTGATGAAGAAGTTGGACGTGGTGTAGATAAATTCCCTATCGAAAATTTTGATGCTGACTATGCTTATACAGTTGATGGTGGAGCACTTGGTGAAATAGAGTATGAAAACTTTAATGCGGCAGGTGCGGTTATTACAATTAACGGTACAAGTATACACCCAGGCAGTGCCAAAAATATGATGAAGAATGCAATACTTATTGCTATGGAACTACACAATTTGTTGCCTGTTCACCAAAGACCTGAATCAACAGAGGGTTAT
The DNA here is from genome assembly GCA_020024515.1 of Angelakisella sp. Lineage (GTDB taxonomy): Bacteria > Bacillota > Clostridia > Oscillospirales > Ruminococcaceae > Angelakisella. The sequence goes on along the minus strand of JAHHTR010000024.1, from coordinate 15,388 downwards.
GAGGGATTTTATCACTTGGATACAATTAACGGTGGTGTTGAAACAGCTACTATGGAATATATTATTCGTGACCATGATATGAAACTTTTTGAAGAGAAAAAAGAGTTTATGCAAAATGCTTGCGAATTTATAAATACAAAATACGGTGCAAATACAGCAGTGCTTAAAATGAGTGACAGCTACTACAATATGAAAGCAAAAGTAGAACCATGTATACATCTTATCGATAATGCAAAACTTGCTATGGAGAAATTGGGTATTGAGCCTATTATTTCTCCGATCCGTGGCGGCACAGACGGTGCAAGATTATCCTTTATGGGTCTGCCTTGTCCAAACCTATGCACAGGCGGACACAATTTCCATGGTAAATATGAGTATGTATGTGTAAATTCTATGGAAAAAGTGACACAGCTATTGAAAGAAATCATAATAATATATGCAACTAAAAAATAATAATATAAATAAAGTAATTACAAAGATTGATAAGGAGGAGCGAGAATTGTATAGATATAAAGGCAAGAACCCTTTTTTGATTTTTGTAAGTGATATGGTAATTAGATATAAAAAACATAATGTAGCACTATCCGCAGCGGCACTGACTTATTATTTTACTTTCGCATTTTTCCCATTTTTAATCTTTACAAATAACTTGCTTGGTTTCCTTAAAATATCTCCTGAAATGGTAATGCAATATTCTGCTTTTATACCAAAAGATGTTTTGGACATAATAGCAACATATTTAGATTATATTTCATCTGTTAAGTCATCATCATTACTTGTTTTCGGTTTGATTTTTTCTTTGTATATACCGTTTCGTGCGGTAAATTCACTTATAAAAGTTATTTGTATAGCTTATGATACAGAAGATAAACGTTCACTTATACACAGGATACTTATAGTAATTATATTGGGTATAGGCGTTATTGTTTCTGTACTTGGCTCACTGATAGTGAACATTGTGGGAAGAACATTACTCGAAGCAGTAAGGGTATTTATACCAATACCTATGGTGTCAATAGAGCTATGGGAATTTTATAAAATTCTTATTATGGCAGTGCTGTTATTTGTGGTGTTATTAATGCTCTATCTTATTGCTCCAAGTACTGTGGTACATTTAAGAGAGGCTTTGCCGGGAGCTATAATATCGTTGGGCTGCTGGCTTATATATTCACGTATTTTTGCTGCATATGTAAATAATTTTGCCAATTATTCAATTATTTATGGTTCGATAGGTGCTGTAATAGTGTTGATTATTTGGCTTTATTGTGCGTCACTTACTCTTATTTTGGGAGCAGAACTGAATGCACAACTGAAATATATGAGAAAAATGAAAAAATAGAGGTATTTTTATGGCGGAAAGGGAACTTATAAAAATTAGCGGAACAGTTGAAGACATTATTTTTTATAACGAAGATACAGGCTTTATCGTGCTAAATGTAAGTGTTAATGATGAACTGCAAACAGTAGTAGGCGAAACCACACTTGTTAATGAGGGTGAGGAAATTTGTGCTACGGGTTTTTATACATCTCACCCAACATACGGCTCGCAATTTAAGGCTCAAATTATAGAAAAAACACTGCCTTCAACAGCTAATGCTATATTAAAATATCTTTCCTCAGGAGCAATAAAGGGAATAGGCCCTGTATATGCAAAAAAGCTAGTTGCAACTTTTGGCAATAAGACGATGGATATAATAGAAAATAGTCCGGAAAGATTGACGGAGATAGAGGGAATAACAGTTAAAAAAGCACAAAAGATTTTTGAGGAGTATAGAAAGATATATGGTGTGCGTACTCTTATGATATTTTTGACGGGCTTGGGACTTCTCCCAGCAACAGCCATAAAAGTGTGGAAAATTTATGGAAATGATGCGGAAAATATTATAAGGCAAAACCCATACATACTATGTTGTAACGATTTTGATATTGATTTTAATACAGCAGATGAAATAGCTGACAAAATGGGTATGGCTCATGATAATACCAATCGTATAGAGGCAGGTATTGTATATATTTTGCGACACAACAGTAATAATGGTCATACTTGTTTGCCGTATAACAAACTTGTGTCACTTGCCTGTGAATTTTTGGAAGTAGGGCAAGATGTTGTTGAAGATACTTGTGTTAAACTTTGTGATGACAGAACTATTATAAAATATAACAACGAACAGACGGATTATTTATATCTTGTTGAATTATATAATGCAGAAAGCTATGTGGCGGGAAGACTTTCACTTATGCTGCAATTACAAGATAATGACAGTAATATAGATGTTTCAAAACAAATAGAAGATATAGAAAAATATAATAATATTACGTATGATAATCTACAAAAGAAGGCTATAACAGAGGCTGTTAATAATAATGTATTTATACTTACCGGTGGTCCGGGTACAGGTAAGACAACAACACTTAACGGAATCCTTACGGTTCTTGAAAATATGGGGCAGAAAGTGGCACTTGTTGCACCAACGGGACGTGCCGCACAAAGAATGTCGGAAGTTACAGGAAGAACAGCAAAGACAATACATAGATTGCTCGAAGTAGAACCCGCAAAGGAAACATTGACATTTAAACATAATGAAAAAAATCCGCTGAAACATGATGTAATAATTATTGATGAGATGTCGATGGTAGATACAGTTATTTTGAGCAATTTGCTATGTGGAATTAAGATATCTGCAAAGCTTATTATGGTAGGTGACAGTGATCAGCTGCCATCTGTATCAGCAGGAAATATACTCAAAGATTTAATTGACAGTGATGTAATACCTATGGTGCATTTATCAACAGTATTTAGACAAGCGGCACAGAGCTTAATTGTTACCAATGCACATAAAATAGTTGAGGGAAAACTGCCTGATTTATCTATAAAAAATAATGACTTTTTCTTTTTGAGGAGAAGTAATGCACAAGAGCTGCAACAACTTGTAGTCGATTTATGTAAAACCCGTTTGCCAAATACATATAAATATTCTCCGCTATGGGATATACAGGTAATAGTACCAACAAAAAAAGGTCCTATCGGAACATTTGAACTTAATAAATGTTTGCAGTTTGCGTTAAATCCTGCTGATAAACATAAGAGCGAAGTTTCGTACTTTGGCAGAATATACCGAGAAGGTGACAAGGTTATGCAGATTCGTAATAATTATGATATTGTGTGCAAAAACGATAGTGGCGAAGAAAGTATGGGTGTCTTTAACGGTGATATAGGAATAGTTGAAAAAATAAATCCAACCGAGAAATATATACATATTCGATTTGATGACAGAGTTGCCGATTTGAGCTTTGATAACCTAGACCAAATAGAGCTTGCCTATGCAATTACAGTACATAAAAGTCAGGGTAGCGAGTTTGAGGCGGTAATAATGCCACTGCTTACAAAACATAGATTACTTCATTACAGAAACTTGCTGTATACAGCGGTTACTCGTGCAAAAAAACTGCTTGTAATGGCAGGAAATACAGAAGTTGTTGCCGAAATGGTAGCAAATAACAGACGTACACTGAGATATACAAACCTAAAAGAGATGTTAAAAGAGTGTGTAAATATTGAATAAAGATTTTTTATATAATATAAAGTTTACAGCCCTCGATATACTTTTTCCCAGAAGATGTATTTTTTGTGGAAAACTATTACAGCATACACAAAGCGGTTGCTGTGATAATTGTAAAAAAGAATATTTATTGACACAAAAAGATAATTTGACAATATACAATGATATAAAAATTTACAGTAGCTACAAGTATACAAAAAATGTAAAACAATCAATATATAAATATAAATTTAAAGGTGAAAAAAGTTTAAGCTTGCCTTTTGCCGATGAAATGATAAATACACTAAAAAGTCTTGGATATAATAATAAAAGTTTTGACAATATTGTTTATGTGCCTTTGCCTTATGAAAGAGAAAAACGCAGAGGATATAATCAGGCAAAGCTACTTGCAGAGCATATATCAAAATATTTTGACATACCGTTAAGCAGTGGCGGTCTTGTTCGTGAAAGTATCCATTTACAGCACGAATTACGAATGAGTATGAGACTTAAACAAGAAAAAGCAGGTTTTAATATTGATAAAAATGTAAAGATAAAAGATAATATTTTACTTATAGATGATATTGTTACAACCGGTGCAACTATTGCGAATTGCGTCAATTTACTTAAAAGTAATGGCGCAAAAAATGTTGTGGTTATGACGTTTGCGAAAACTTGTTAATATTTCATTAAATGTAATAATATATTTTGACAAACAGTGTAAAAACGTGATAAAATAACTCTATAATGCATTTTTATTGTGCAGATTTTTTTATGGATTTGCAAAAAGTAGATTTGAATTTTCGAGAAAAACTTAATTATAGTATTAGATAAATAAAAAATATAAAAAAGGGGATAAAATAATGATAGGCAGTGATATTGGTATAGACTTGGGTACAGCATCTACTATAATATACGTTAGCGGTAAAGGTATTGTTTTGCAAGAACCGTCAATAGTTGCAATAGATAACAGAACAGATAAAGTTATTGCCGTAGGCTCAGAGGCAAAAGCGATGCTTGGAAGAACAGCAAATGCAATTCGTGTTGTACAACCGTTAAAAGACGGTGTTATATCCGATGATAGAGTTACAGGGCAAATGCTGAAAATTTTCCTTAAAAAAATAAATCCAAACAAGATTTTCAAACCTCGTATATGTGTTTGTATACCATCAAAAATAACAAAAGTTCAACGCCGTTCAGTAGTTGATACTGTTATGTCAATAGGTGCAAGAAATGTATTTTTGATAGAAGAACCTGTTGCGGCAGCTATCGGTTCCGGTATAGATATTTCAAAAGCAAGTGGTATAGCTGTTCTTGATATGGGTGGTGGTACTACTGACATAGCTGTACTTTCTATGAATGGTATCGTTTGCAAAGATTCTATTGCTATTGCGGGTAATACATTCAATGAAACAATAATTCGTCATATTAAAGAAACATACTCAGTGGATATTGGTGAAAACAGTGCTGATATTTTAAAACGGGAAATAGCTTATGTAGCATCAGAAACTATGTCTCAACCTCGTGAAGAAAAACGATTTGAGATAAAAGGACAAGGACAAGGCGGTGCTGAAAAGTTGCCGCAAAGTATAGTAGTACGCAGCAGCGAACTTGCAGAGGCTTTGCGTGATGATTGCGAAAAGATTATTACAGTTTTGCAATCTGTACTTAAAAACACACCACCGGAACTTGTTGCGGATATCAGCAGAAATGGTTTGTTGATGACTGGTGGCGGTTCTATGCTTGAAGGCTTGGACGAATTACTTACAGAGCGTATAGGATTTAAGGCTTATCGTTCACCTAATCCGATAGATGCAGTGGCAATTGGTACAGGTGAATCCTTTAAGTATAATAAAAAACTTCTTGATGGTTATAGTGGATATTCACGTAGTTAATAATTATTATAAAATTAGCTTCCTTTTACGTATAATTAAAAGGGAGTTACTTTTTATATAAGATATTGCATTTCTTGTAAAAATATTGACTTTTTTAGAAAAAAATGTAACAATATATTTATTGTAGTAGATTAATCTATGTGTTTTTACAAAGAAATTTTGTAATTTCATATACACTTTGGGAGGGAAACTATATGGCAAAAAAAGAAGACAAAAAACAGTCAAAAGAAGACAAAAAACAAAAAAAACAGAAAAAACAAAAGACTGTAAGAAAAAAAGTACTACGCAGTGAGTATGAAAAACAAAAAAATCAAAAAATAAATTCACTTTTAGGTGTGCCAATAGATGATGAAACAGGCTTTGAAAATAAAAAAGAAGAACCTAAAAGTCTTTGGTACAAATTATTTAAAGATGATGACAAAGAGAGCGGTTCCCGTAAAAACAGATTGATGCTAATACGTGGAAACGAAAGCGATATAAGAGAAAGAAACAAGATAAAATTGAGTTTACCTCTTGTGCTTTTGTCGGAAATATTATCAATTATTATTTTATGTATATATTTATTGGTAATTGCAAAGGTTGCACCACCGACAAATGCCGCTGATTTTATGAATATAATATTTGTTATTATTGCACATTTTATTACAACTGCAACATTTGTTGGCAATGATGTAAATTCAAATGGATTAAACTTTACACTATATTCTATATCGATAGCCATTCTGCATTGGGTGGGTGCTTCGGTAATAATGTTTGTTATGAACAGTATGCATCAACCAAGTATGTGGGGAGCGTTCTTCTTTCAACTGGTATTGTTGTTTTTTGCAGTTACTCTTTCTATTATTTTAAATATGTATAAAAGTACAATTATAAAAACAGATATCGGATATAGAAGTACAGTAACAGATGAAACAAAGCAGGCAAAAACAGAAGATAAAGATGTCGCAGATGTTAGTGAAGATGAAACAGAAAATGTAGTTAATAGTGAGACACAAGTTATTGACGAAGAACCTATATTATCTTAATTTTTTGATTTATAATTTTCATAGTCTTATAGCATAGGGAATTTTTAAAGTCATTGTAGAAAAAACAATAATTTTAAAAGTTCCCATAATAAATTTATTTAAAAATACAATAAAATAAAAAGTACTTGTATAAATTTATAAAAAATGATACAATAATATGTATTAATTTTAAGGCGGATTTTCTATAAAAGTCTGATTACAGATGTTAATAATGATATTTATATAAAAAGAAAGGTAAGAAAGATTATGCATTGGTCGGAAGAAATAGCAACCCAGATAATTAAGAATTCACCAAATAAAGAAGAATATGTATGTGCGGCAGGTATAAGCCCATCAGGTTCTGTTCATATAGGTAATTTCAGAGATATCGCAACAAGTTACTTTGTATGTAGAGCACTTAGAAAAATGGGCAAAAAAGCAAAACTTTTATTCTCATGGGACGAATATGACAGACTTCGTAAAGTTCCTGTAAACGTAGCTGAAATAACAGAAGGTTTTGAAAAATATATAGGTGTACCTTACGCAGATGTTCCAGATCCATACGGCTGTTGCGAAAGTTATGCTAAACATTTTGAAAACGAATTTGAAAAATCACTTGCACGTTTCGGTATAGAGGTAGATTTCCGCTATCAAGCAAAAGAATATCGTACAGGTAGATACACAGAATATATAATCAAGGCACTAAAAGAGAGAAAACAAATATTTGATATTTTGGATAGTTTCCGTACACAAGAGGCAACTGCTGAGGAACGTGAGAACTATTACCCAATAAATATTTATTGCCCACATTGTAAAAAAGACGAAACAAAAATTATTTCTTTAAATGAAGACTGCACAAAGGCACACTTTATATGTAAGTGTGGCTATGAAGGTGAGTTTGATTTTACACAAAACTATAACTGCAAACTTGCATGGAAGATTGACTGGCCTATGCGTTGGATGGTTGAGGGTGTAGACTTTGAGCCGGGCGGAAAAGACCACGCAAGCCCAACCGGTAGTTTCCAAACATCAAGAATTATTGCTGATAAGATTTTCGGATACAAAGCTCCTATGTTCCAAGCTTATGAGTTTATAGGAATAAAAGGCACAACAGGTAAGATGTCAGGTTCGTCAGGCTTAAATCTTACACCTGAAACACTACTAAAACTATATCAACCTGAACTTATTTTGTGGCTATATTCAAAAACAGAGCCAACAAAAGCATTTGACTTCTGTTTCAGTGATGAAATACTACGTCAATATTTTGAGTATGACAAAATGCAAGCTCAAATATATGACGATACAGCAAATGAATATGTTGAAAGCATAATGTATAATGCAACAGTAAAAGACCGTAAACCTGAGCTTGTACCGATGGCACAACTTGTTTCTTTTGGTTCAATAGTTGACTTTAATGCAGATATGCTGGAAACTATATTCGCAAAGATAGGTACACCATTTACAAAAGAGCAATTTGCAGAGAGACTTTCTCTTGCTAAATATTGGTTGGAACAATGCTCACCTGAAAGTATGAACAAGCTACTGACATACCATAACTGGGACTACTACGACACAATGACACAGGAAGAAAAAGATGAAATGGAACTTTTGCGTCAATATCTTGTAAAAGGTGAATTTAATCTTAATGAACTACAAACATATTTGTACGATATTCCTCGTGATATTCGTGGCGAAATGGACGACAAGACAAAGAAAGCCGTTCAAGGTAAGTTCTTTAAGAACGTATATCAACTGACAATAGGCAAAGAGCGTGGTCCACGTCTATATCTTTTCCTATACGCTATTGACAAAAATGCCATTGCAAATTTACTTGATTTTAGCGGTGAGCGTGAAGAAATGCCAATAGTTGAAGAAGTAAATGAAGAAGAAATATTTACGAATGATGTCGCACCAATCAAAGAAGAAATACAACTTGATGCTTTCCAAAAAGTTGATATGAGAGTATGCAAAGTAATTGCTTGTGAAGATGTTAAAAAGTCAAAGAATTTCCTAAAACTTACACTAAATGACGGTATTGGCACAAGAACGATTATGTCAACAATAAAGGGTGAGTATACGCCAGAAGAATTGATTGGTAAGAAGATAATTGTTATAGCAAACTTAGCACCGCACAAATTCAGCGGTGTAATGAGTGAGGGTATGCTTATAGCTGCTACACACGATAGCTGTGGCTGTAAGGTTATCTTTGTTGATGACAGTGTTCCTGAGGGTACTCCAATAGCATAATAATACAGAAAAAAGCCTATTATTATAGGATTTTTTCTTCACTCTGAAATATTATAGTTAGAACTAACTATAATATTTATTTTTAAAGCATCATATTTATAAAAAATTATTTATATTCAAATAATTAAGAGAGTGTATAAAAATGAAAAAATATAAAAACTTTATGTATTTGTTATATTATAGTTAACAACACAGCTTCCACATTTTATAGGCTTGAGATTATGGCTTCCATATGCCGATACCCCACAATATTTTTATCTTGCAAATATATCCTTCAATGTTTATTTTGGTTTGGTTTGTTTATTTACGTATCGTGGTGGATATTAACATCATCTGATAACAAATAATATTATGAAAGAGAGCTTTTTTCCTTTTAATTATATATATTTTTTTGTCCTTGCCTCCGTTTTAATTGCAAATATTTGTATTATTATAAAATATTGCATAAATAAAAATAAGCCTTCCAAAGTAGAGTTTTCTACAAAGGAAGGCTTATTTTGTTTAAAGTATGTATCCGCAAAGCAACTGTACAATGGGGATAGTTATTATCGAAATTAAAGTTGTAAGCGTAAAATATTCTGTTGCGGTTTTGTTATCACCGTTATATTGAATAATGGCGATACCGATACTTGCCGCCGCCGGACAAGCTACTTGCAGAACAAGTATTTCTTTTATTATTGTCGACACAGGTATAAACATAAAGACAACAGCTACTATAATAGGTGCAAGTAGTAGTTTGCCAAATATTGTTTTATAGAGTTTTTTGTTTTTTAGTATGGAAAGGATATTTGATTGTGAGATAGATACACCTGCTACAAGCATTGCAAGAGGTGTGTTCATATTTGCAAGATGTTTTGATACTGAAAATAGCGGTTCGGGTAGTTTTATATTTAATACAAATAGAATAAGTCCTATTATCACAGAAATAATAGTTGGTGATAATAGTATTTTTTTAATATTTTCAAAAGAAGAATTGCCACGTATAACAGCTATTCCATAACTCCAAAATGTTATATTGAATACTATTACCATAATAGAGGCATAGAACACTCCTTCATTACCGTAAATGCCAGCTGTAAGAGGTATTCCCATAAATCCCGCATTTGAAAAAGTTATAATTAATCTTTCAATTTTATTTTTTTCGTCTTTGCCGCAATATAGAAAAGAAAAGACAATAACTATTGCATAGGCAAGGAAAGAAAGCCCGAAAGTTATAAGCAGACTATTCAGCTTTTCGGGTGTATAGTCTATCTGAAAAGAATTTATGATAAGTGCCGGTGTTATAATATTTATAAGTAGATATGAAAGCTCTTTGCTTGTTTTTACTGTAAAAATATTTTTTTTTGCAAGAAAAAATCCGATAGCAATAAGTACTGCTATAACTAAAACTTGTATAATGGTTATCATATATAGAACCTCTGTATTTAATTTTGTTTTGCATAAAATCACAAAAGGGCGAAAAATATCGCCCTAAAAGATTTAAAAGGTTATTGTCAGGGGATTTTTCCCTATAACTCCAATATTTTTTTAAAAATCGAGTAAAACTTTTATGTTATTTATATGCAATAAATTCAATTTCAACCAAAGCACATTTTGCAAGAGCCGAAACCTCTGTGGCACTGCGTGCTGGATAGTTTGCATTACTAAAATATGTAGCATATACACTGTTCATTTCTGCAAAACGTGAAATATCAGTAATAAACACAGTTGTTTTTACGACATCGTCCATTGTCATTCCGTTAGCTTCAAGTATAAGTTTACCGTTTTCCATACATTGTGCGGTCTGCTCTGACATTGTTGTACCTTTTAGCTCATTGGTAGCAGGGTCAATGGGTAGTTGTCCTGATGTATAAAGAAATCCGTTTACACATACTGCCTGTGAATACGCACCTATTGTCTTTGGTGCTGTATCTGTGGATATTATTTTCTTCATTGTTTTTTTACCTTTCTATAATAAAAGTTTATATTATTTTGAAATATGTTCTTTTATCTTATTCATAAGCATATCAAGTGCCACTAGGTTGTGTCCACCTTCAAGCATTACTATATCGGCATATTTTCTGCTAGGTTGTACATACTGTTCGTGCATTGGTTTTACAGTATTCATATATTGATTGATAACAGATGTAAGTGTTCTGCCACGTTCTTCAACATCTCTCAAAATTCGTCTTAATATGCGTGTATCTGCGTCAGTATCAACAAAAATTTTAATATCCATTTGATTACGCAATTCTTCATTATCGAATATAAGTATACCTTCAACTACAATAACCTTATTTGGCTTAACTTCAATAGTTTCGTCTGTTCGGTTATGTATAGTGTAGTCATAGACAGGACAGTGTACAGTTTTTCCGGAACGTAAATCTTTTAAATCTTGTATCATCATATCAGTATCAAATGAATCGGGGTGGTCATAATTAAGTTTTGTACGTTCTTCGTATGGCAAGTCATCGTGCCTTTTGTAATAATTATCATGATAAACTACACTAACGTTATCCTTAAACATTTCTTTAATTTTATTTGTAACGGTTGTTTTACCGCAACCTGTACCGCCTGCGATACCTATAATCAATACATCATTCATAATTATTTGCTCTCCTGTCTATTTTAATTATCTTTTTTTATTTATTATAGAAATTTATACTATTCGCCACGTTCACGCACAATAATTTTTATTGGTGTATTTTTCAGACCAAAATATTCTCTTATTTGATTTTCCAAATATCGTTGATAAGAGAAATGGAAAAGTTCGTGGTCATTACAGAAGAATACAAAAGTAGGTGGGCATACGCCGGACTGTGTAACATAATAAATTTTCAGACGTTTACCTTTATCTGATGGTGGCTGTACCCTTGCAGTAGAGTATGAAAGCATATCATTAAGTTTACCGGTTGTTACACGCATATTGCATTGGTCATATACATGTACGATATTTTCATATAGTTTATTTATTCTTTGTCCTGTAAGTGCTGATATAAATACAAATGGAACATAAGACATAAATGAAAAATCTTTTTCAAGTTTTTGGCGGAATTCGTCCATTGTTTTACCGTCTTTTTCCACTGCGTCCCATTTATTTACGGCAACAACACAGCCCTTGCCTTGTTCGTGAGCATAGCCTGCTATTTTGCTGTCTTGCTCTGTAAAGCCTTCGGTTGCGTCTATTACAATAACCGCAATATCACATCTATCCACAGCCATATATGCACGAAGTACACTGTATTTTTCTATGGCATCTTCTACTTTTGCCTTACGACGAATACCGGCAGTATCAATAAATGTGAATTTTCCAAATTCATTAATAATTTCTGTATCTGTACTGTCACGTGTTGTACCTGCTATATTGGATACAATTACACGTTCTTTACCACTGATTCTGTTTATAAGACTGCTTTTACCAACGTTTGGTTTACCTATAACGGCAACCTTTATGTGGTCATCGTCTTGATTATCATTTTCGTCAAAAATAATGTGCTTAAAACATTCGTCAAGAAGGTCGCCTGTACCATGTCCGTGTACAGACGATACTGCAACAAGGTCAGGAAGTCCCAAATTATAGAATTCATAAAAATCAGCAGGAACATCACCTACATTGTCACATTTATTTACTGCAACAACAATAGGTTTACCACTTTTTAACAACATATTCGCTATGTCGCTGTCGTTTGCTGTTACACCGCTCTTTAAGTCAACAACAAGAATTATAACATCTGCTGTATCAATGGCGATTTCTGCTTGTGTACGCATTTGTGAAAGGATAATATCGCCGCTTGTTGGCTCTATACCGCCTGTGTCAACAAGCATAAAGTCTTTACCTCTCCATTGACAAGGGCTGTATATTCTGTCACGTGTAACACCGGGAGTATCTTTTACTATTGATAGTCTTTGTCCTATTAATTTATTGAAAAGTGTTGATTTACCGACATTTGGTCTGCCGACAACTGCTATTAATGGTTTTGACATATATTTACACCTCTTTCTATATTAATTGCTAAAATATTCTTTATTCATCGCCAAGTATACCGTGAATTAATTCGTATCCGTCTACTTCACGAACTCTTATCGGTATATTAAGTTTATTTGACAGCCATTCTACATTGGTATCATCTAAGAATTTATCTGTTTCATGTTTTAAAAGTACTTTTGCAAGCAGTAGTTCTTCGCCTAGGTTTTTGCCACGCAAACCGTATTCAAGATCAGCACCGCAAAGCAAACCGGTAACATTTACGGAACTGCCGAAAAGACGATTTTCTATCGCATATACATATACTTTTACATTTGGAAATTTTTCTTTTAGACTTTCAAAGAGTCCACGAAGTAGTGGAGCCGCTGCTGTTCCGCAAGCAATACTGACTTCCCTGTGCACATCACTTGGTTCTAAGTATTCAAGTTCATCTAAGAAATCTCTGCGCTGTATAGCAAAGATTCCAACACCGTCTTCGAGTTGGTCAAAGTTTTCATAAAACTCTGCATCTGGAATAGGTTCATCGGCAATAATAAACATTTCATCAGCAGGGAAAGCTATTCTTGAACCATGTTTTTTCAGCATTTCTTCACCAAATTCCATAGCAATTTTTATATTCTCCCTTGCTCTCTCTTTGGTCATTGGTTCCAGTGGATATAGTCCGTCACGATGTTTTGTAAGTCCGACAGGTACAAGTGCCACTGTTTGCATATTTGGGTGTAGCTTTTCAAGGTCATATAGACTTTTACGCATTTCTTCACCGTCATTGATATATGGACACAGTACAAGTTGTGTGTTTATCTTAATTCCGCCGTCTGTAAGCATTTTAACATATTCAAGGCTCTTTGCGGCATTTGGGTTTTTCAGCATCTTAACACGTAGTTCGGGATTTGTTGTATGAATAGATATATTGATTGGTTCAAGTTTCATTTTGATAATTCTCTTTATATCTTCTTCATTAACATTTGTAAGTGTTACATAGCTACCGAACAAAAATGACATTCGGCTATCATCATCTTTAAAATAAAGACTTTGACGAAGTCCCTTTGGTAACTGGTCAACAAAGCAAAACATACATTTGTTTTTGCAGGTATGTTGTCTATCCATAAGGTAAGTTTCAAACTCTAAGCCGAGGTCATCATACTCATCTTTTTTAATATTTAAATTAACAGGTGAACCATTACGGCAAATATCAATATTTAGGTTAAAATCTGTCATATAAAAGCGGTAGTCAAGCACATCTTTTATATCATATCCGTTAATACTCTCTATAATGTCTCCGTCTTTTATTCCATTTTTGTCAGCAATAGATTTAGGAATAACTTCTTTTATAACAACTGACACTTTTTGCACCACCTTTTTTAAGAAATTTTAGTTATATATATTTTAACACATATTTGTGGATATTTATACTATATTTTTAATTTTTATATAAGGCAATACTACACAATTAACCCTATCAGTAATTATAAGGTATTACTATAATATTTTATTTTTATCTTAACAAAAATAAAATATACTTTTACAATAAAAAAAGAGGGTAGATATTAATCACCCTCTTGGTAAAACTCTTTTAGTTATTATGCTTCTTTAGCTACTTTAACAACCTCTTTACCTTTGTAGAATCCGCAATTACCGCAAACTCTGTGAGGCATTTTCAGTTCACCGCATTGTGTACATCTTGAAAAAGCAGGTGTTTCAAGTTTCCATTGTGCACGTCTTTTATTTTTTCTCGCATGGGAAGTTTTACGTTTTGGTACTGCCATAGTTATTTCCTCCTAATAAACATTAATATTAAAATTTAGTCGTTTTCAAAAAATTTATCCAACGCTGCAAGTCTTGGGTCTGTTTCTCTTAAATCACAGTTGCAGTTTCCGTCATTAAGATTACACCCACACTTTGGACAAAGACCTTTACAATCTTCTTTACAAAGGAATTTATCAGGCAAGTCTGTTATAATGTCATTGGTAGCAAGCTCAACCAAATCAACAACACCAAGCGGTGCTTCAATAATATCGTCATTGTCGTTATCGTTTAGCTTTCTTACAACAGTATGCTCTTCATTCTTCACAATGTCTTGTGTATAAGGGTTTAGACAGCGGTCACAATTCAGAAAAAGTGTATATTCGTAGGTAATGGCAAGAGTTACCACACCTGCACGATTAGCTGCTTTTACTTTCATAACAACAGGGTTTTTTAATAGATGTTCGCCACGATACTTAGTACTGCTGAGGTCCACATCTGTCGTTACCACACTGACTTCACCTTCGCAGTCAAGCACTCTGCCAATATCAAAAATCATTATAAACCCCCGTTCACTGTCGATAAGCGGAAAAACGCATAATTACCCTTTTCCTGTCACGTAAAATATTATATCTTTTATACTACTGTTTGTCAAGGGAAATACAGTTTAAAATTGATTAAAAATAAATAACTTTTCTATAATAAATATATAAAATATCAAAATTTATTAAAATCATAAAAATATGCGGTGTGGAAACGTGTTGATAATTTGTTTAAAGAAAAATTTTCAGTGTTTAATTTGTTGAGGTTTTGTGTAAAATTTGTTAAAAGAACTTGTTTTCATATTTTTTTTTTTCAAGCAGAAGACGGCTTACTAGATCCTGAGATGTCTCTTTGGCCCCGCGTTGTGTATCATCAAAATTTCCATTTATTCCCTAAATTTAAGTATTCCACCCCTCTTGTGTTAACATTTGTTTTTCTTGTACCTCACTAACT
>JAHHTR010000023.1 GCA_020024515.1 Angelakisella sp. | reverse complement strand
CTTTACTAATATGGTAACACATTAATCGATAAAAATAAAGCTTATTTTATGTAATATTCAATATTATTATCTTTTAGTATTTCTTCAATTTTATCAAAAGTTGATTTTAATGCTTTTTCATCTTTAAGTATAACAGTATATTTCTCACCACTTGTCAACATTGTTTCAATTTCTTCTATTGTTTTAACTTCATCATTTACCTTTATTTCGGTTTCTGTTACAACAAGGGCAAGTTCTGTTGCATTACCCTCCACACTTTGACTGATTGAACTTGAATTTGGTGCTGTTGCTGAATTATCCTCAGTCATATTATTCCCTTTACCAAGTCCTATACCATCACCAAAGAAATATATTGCTATTGCAGCCAAAACAACTACGCTTGATACTACTTTTGTGCCTGTATGTTTTTTTTTCTTTTCTTCTTTATTTTTCATATTATTTTCGCACTATATTAAAATAATGCTCTCCTTTTTAATTATTTACAATGCTCGTCTCGGAATACATTAATTTATTACCCATATTTTTCTGTAAAATCTCTATCGCATCAGTAACTACAACATATTCGTACCTATGTAATGTATAAGCATTATATCTTAATGTTATTACAGTAGGAATATTGCTTACTGTATACTCATTTAAAATATCAACTATTTCATCTACTTTTTCTTTCTTTATATCATTAAATATTATTTCCACAATACTACTTTGATTATTGTTTTTAATTATTATATTACATTTTTCGTCAATATTTTCACACAATATGTCAATTTTATTTATATATTTATTAAAAACCTCATACTGCAAAAGTTTTTCCTGTGTCATCTGTTGCATATCTTTTAAATTATCCACCATACCTTGTAACTTTGCATTTTGCGATAATAAAATACTGTTCATATTTTCGAGTTTATTCAATGTTTCTTTGTTGTTGTCGATAATTTGTTGTTGTGAAGTAACCTGCTCATTTAGTTTATTATTTTCATCAGCTTTCTTTGAAACTTGTGTTCCGGTAGATTGTATTACCATAAACAGTAATATTAGTATTACATCTAAAAGTGATGTAAAATCCAGTATAACATTTCTTTTCATTATTCAATATACTCCACATTTTTTTCACTTACAGAATTTCTTTCAAGATATGTTGCAATATTCTTTTCATTGTCTTCTATCTGCGCTGATAGATAACCATTAAAACCTTTGAATATCACAGCAAATACCACACCCCAAAATGTAGATGTCAATGCACTGAAAAACAGAGCATTTGTTGTTGTGTCTATCATATTTACCATAGGTAACAAAGAAACTACTGTACCAAGTATTCCAAGAAGTGGGAATAATGATGTTACATTTTCAAAAAAACTATAATATGTCGTAGATTTTCTACGCAGATAAATCATATTTAATTCATTTTCTTTTTGTCGAACATAGTGTTTTTTTATGTCCTCAAAAGATTTTTCGCCACCCGGCACCCAACCCTGAGGATTTAAAAAATTAAACAGTTGCTTTGAATACATTGACGTTTTTATAAGAAAAAATGTATTAATACCCGCTAGTATAAAAATTATAAAGTCATAAGCCAAAAAATTTGATATAAATACTGAAAAAAGTGATGTTTCGCTCATATTTTCCTCCTTTATATCATTGTTCCACCGAATAGCAATATATCGTCATTGTAGCCAACAACAGCCTGTCCAGATGTTGGAGCTCTTTGTGGCTCTGCAAATTCAATCATCAAATTACCATCTTCCTGTGGTATGATTGTAGCTTTTGCTGGGTTATGTGAATATCTTATCTTTACTTCGGCAGCAAACGGTTCTCTTTGTACAGGTATCGAAACAAAGTTTACACCATTTATTAATATTCTTTCTTTGTACAGCAGTGATTCATCACTTACAAGTGTTACTTTATTTGTTTTAGGATTTATTTTTGAAACAAAATGAGGCTTACCAAGAGCTATACCAAGTCCTTTTCTTTGACCAATGGTATATTTTGATATATTTTCGCTTTCACCCAAAATATTTCCTTTTTCATCTATAAAATTACCGCTACCGAGTTTATTTCCTGTATATTGCTCTATAAACTGCACATGTTTTCCATTTGGTATAAAACAAATATCTTGACTATCTGATTTTCTTGCTACCGCAAGTCCTGCTTCTTCGGCAATATCTCTTATTTGTGGCTTTTCATATTTTGCCAATGGGAATATTATTCTCTTTAATTGCTCCTGTGTCAAATTATATAAAACATAACTTTGATCTTTCTCTGTAATCTCAGCTTTTTTCAGTTCATACATATCTGTATCTTTGTTATACTCAATCTTTGCATAGTGACCTGTTGCCACATATTTACAGCCTAGCTTATCGGCTAAATCAAAACATAAACCATATTTTATTTTTCTATTGCAAAAAATACAGGGATTAGGAGTTTTTCCGCTCATATATTGCTCAATAAATGGAGAAACAACCATTTTTTTAAATTCATCTTGCCAGTCGATTACATGATGTTCTATACCAAGTTTGTCACATACACTTTTTGCATCATTTATTTCTCTCTGTGTCTTTTCACTTACCCATAGTTTAAATGTTGCACCGATAACATCATAACCCTGTCTTTTTAAGAGCAGTGCCGCCGCAGAACTATCTACACCACCACTCATAGCAACCAATACTTTTTCCATATTTTATTATTCTCCTTTACACGAAAAGTGATGTGCAAAAGTACCCTATACCCAAACTATATGCAGTATACAAGATATTCCCCAAAACAGTATATACAACATATTGTTTATAATCTGTTTTAAGAAATCCCAATATTACACTGCTAAATACTCTGACAGTTGGTATAAGCCTTAATAATACTATGCCAACACCACCATATTTTTTTATAATGTTTTTCACTTTTTCATATATTTTATTGAAATTTTTGTTTTTAGATAATTTGTTATTAGATAAATCTTCAAGTTTATAAGCAAACCAATACATTATCAGCATAACAACACTTGCAGCAACTACACCAACAACAATAGCTGTAAATACATTTAATAAATTTAATTTGCACATAGCTCCCATGAGATATATTGTAAATCCTCCCGGATATCCGGGAATACCTATATTATCCAATGCAACAAACAACAATAAAATCCAAAAACCATAGGCATTTACAAGTTTCGATATAGTATCTAATGTCAAAATCACTCTCCCTCCCCTATAAATAAATGTTATGGATTATGCTTTTTTACGCTCCAGTTTTTCTGCAACTGCTACAATTACCGTTCCCATTTCTTTTGTTTTAAATAATATATTTAATCCTACATAAAGAATTACTGCTACAAAAACACTTATGAAGAATGCTAAATATAAAGAACTTGTAGCAGCAAAAAGTATGTTATATAGAAGTTTTACAACTATACACATAATCATTGTTGATATAAGCATTTTAATTATGCTGTGGCTTAGAGACCTATATCCCATTCTTCCTATCTTTTTACGCAAACTTATACCCAACATAATCAAAGTAATGATACCTGAAACAGATGTGGCAAATGCCAACCCACTATGTCCAAAATATCTAACCAAAGATAAATTTAATACCGTATTTATCAAAAGTGCAATTATAGAATTTATCATCGGAATATTGCTGTCACCAAGAGCATAAAACACATTAATCATTATATCCTTTATGCTGAATGCCAGTATTCCGAAAGAATAGAAAAAGAGTACTTGTGCTGTGCGCACCACATCGTCCATATCAAAAGCACCACGCATAAATATAATCTGTATTATTTCTTTTGAAAATAGCATTATCCCTGCTGAGACAGGAACAACCAAAAGTGCAACTATGCCAACACTCTTACAGAATATTGATTTTAGCTTTTTGGTATTTTGTTCAGCTGTAAGTTTCGACATTTGTGGAAATATAGCAGTTGTTATTGATATTACAAATACCGAAGTAATAAAACCCAACATTCTGTTACCATACCCAAGTGCCGATATACTTCCCTCAGGCAAAATAGATGCAATACTTCTGTCTATCATTGAATTTAACTGTGTGATTGTCTTACCCAAAAACATAGGAAATATAATATATGTCAGTCTCTTTATATTTTTATCAAATCTTAATACAAGTTTATATCTGTATCCCTTTTTTACAGCTACAATCAGCAACATTAAAAATGACATTGCATACCCAATAATTGTTCCATAGCCAAGTATTTTATAATTTTCATCATTTGATATCAAAATAGATGCTATTACGCAAAGATTTAAAGGAACACTAACCATTCCCACTGCCAAAAAACCGTCATTCAGTTGTAGATATCCTTGCAGTACAAAGTATACACCTATAAACAATATTGAAAACATCATTAAATCAGCTAATATTACCGATTTATCAAATAATTCACCTGTAAATCCGACAGCAAATAATTTAACTATCTGTTTATCAAATATTAAAAAAACTGTCAGTATTATTGTAGAAAGTAAAAACACCAAAGTCGTTACATTATTCGTAAAATCTTTTGCCTTTTTGGGATTTTCATAATTTATTTTTGTGTATATGGATATATATCCTGTCAAGATTGCCGAACCGATACCTGCAAAAATTATAGTGGGTATCGAATACGCAAGTACGAAAGCATCACTTGTTGATGATGCACCGTATACATAGGCAAGCGATATTTCACGGGCAAAACCCAAAATTTTTGCAAACATTGTGCTAATCATAAGTATTATTGAATATCTAGCTGTTTTATTCATTCTTCACCATTTTTAGTCTTTTATAATTAAACTAAATTTCCTTTTTACAATAAATTATTTAATTTTTCCGAATTTATTGAATGGATATAACGTGAAGTGTACTTCTCCCAATATATCATCGGCATGTATATATGGATTTTTCCACATACGGGCATCATAAGAATGACCACGGTTGTCACCAAAGAATAAATAAGAATCTTCCGGCACATCAAATTCACCGGGTGTAAATCCTCTGAATTTAACATAAGGCTCATTTAATTTTTCTCCGTTAACAAATACTTCTCCCTCTTCATTAACCACAACTTTTTCTTTTGGCATACCAACCAGTCGTTTTACCATCTTTTCATTTAGTTCTTTTGAATAAAATACAACTACATCTCCACGCTCCAATGACTTTTCAGGATTGTGTACACATGTCGCAAACAAAAAACTGTTTTCCATAATTGTAGGAATCATTGAGCCGGTTGGAACTCTTACGAAAAAGAACACATATTTAACAAGCAACAAAACTACTATAACTTCTATTGCCAATGGGATTATCCATTCTTTTAATATACTTTTCATTTTATCATTCATTATGCTGTAATCTCCTATACTGCTTATTCTTTATAGTATTGACAACTTTTATAACTAATTGTATTAGAATATAAATAAAAACTACATCTAGTAATAAAGCAAAAGGATTTAAAAGCATAGAATTAAATAGACTTGAATTCATCTGTTTATTGTACATAGTTAAAAATATTATGGGAAAAACCACATCAAATTTAAAATTATCATACACCATAAAAGGCAATATATACGATAACACAAGCTCACAGCAAAACGCTATGCACAAAATTTTCCAATTTATCTTTTTCTCAATAACTTTCATTTATATACCCCAATATCTTTATTTTTTTGTTGCAATCAAAAACTTTGTCGGTATTCCTTTTTCTGTAAACATTCTTTCATGTTCTGTTTCGGGACTGTCTGTAAAATCACTGTTATGCAAATCTCTTGTGATATATTTTATATTATAGCCTGCCTCATCAAAATACAGTAACGATGCTTCAAAAAGATTTTCATCATCAGTCTTGAACCAAATTTCGCCATCATCTACAAGGTAATTTTTATATAATAACAGTTGCTTTGGATATGTAAGTCTGTGTTTCTCGTGTCGTGGCTTTGGCCATGGATTACAGAAGTTTATGTAAATTCTTGATATTTTATCTTCTTCACCCAAGATATTATCCAGTCTTTCTATATCCTGTGACATAAGCCTTACATTTTCTACTTTTTGTATACCATTATCAGAAAAATTCTTTTCCACACAACGTTTTGCAAGCACCAATACTTCACTTTTAAGGTCTATTGCTATGAAGTTTACATCTTGTTTTCTTTGTGCTTCTGTTGCTATAAAAACACCTTTTCCGCAACCCAGTTCCATATATATGGGATTACTGTTATTAAATTCCTGTTGCCATTTGTTTTTTAGAAGTGTTGGTTCATCTACAAAAAAATAACTTTCTGCAAGCTCTGGTCTTGCCCATGGCTTTCGTCTTAATCGCATGGTTATTTATTCACTCTTTCTTTTTAAATTTTTATGTTACTTTAATTATTGTTTTGTTTATTTTTGAAATTTGTTTTTATTTTTCTCATCTACAAGTGACAGTATCTTTTCCGCAAGCATAGCCTTATACTGTGCCTCGGTACTTAGTGCAACTGCGGCAGCGGCAAGCATTGCATTGTCTTCAAAACCTTGTTCCTTACAATTTTTCAATGCGTTTTCAAGTATCTCGTCTGTTGTATCTATATATTTTTTTTGCTCTGCTGTAAATACACTGTATAAATCACTGCTAAACTTTTCGGGAGTTACTATATCAAATATTTTTTTTAAACTTTGTATGGAAAGTATACGTTTAAGCTGTCCTATCATACACAAAGACAGCACATGTCTCTTTTGATATCTTTTTTTGATAACAGGTGGCAATAATCCTGCCTTTGCATAATTATTTACCATAGTATTTGTAATAAACGGCAAGTTATCATCGGTTTTCAAATTTTCTGTATTGTTATCCAAAAAAGTAATTAATTGGTCCATATATAAATCTATATTCGGCACATCTTGCGGCTGTATTTGTTGTGTATTTTTAAGTTTTTGTATTAAAGAATTAATTTCTTTTAAATCTTCCAAAAATCTTACCTCTATTCTATATATTTTAAAAACAAGTATATGTATTTAAGAAAAATACATATACACTTCTATTATAAATTGCAAATTAATAATCGTCAATACAAAGCGATTAAAATTAATTCATAATTAACAATATTTTACCTTAAATTTTGTATCATATTGAAAAACATAAAAAAATAGAGGAATTATATAAAATCCTCTATTTCGATAAACATACTCATTTTTTCCATTCATCACTGTCAACAACTATTGTAACAGGTCCGTCATTTGTCAAATTAATTTGCATATCAGCACCAAACTCTCCTGTAACAATATTTTTGATATTTTGCTTTTTCACACACTCAACAAAATAATTATAACAATCAACGGAAATCGGCGGTTTTGCACTTGATACAAAACTCGGTCTTTTACCTTTCTTTGTATTAGCATATAGAGTAAAATTTGACACTATCATTATCTCATAGCCTAAGTCTTCCGCCGATAGATTTAATTTTCCGTTTTCATCTTCAAATATCCTAAGTCCGACACATTTTTCGGCAAATTTAGGACACACAGCCAGCGTATCTGTATCCTTTATCCCCAATAGAATAACAAGTCCCTTACCTATTGATTTTGGCTTGCTGCCATTTATGCTGATACTTGCTTGCGATACTCGTTGTATTACAGCTTTCAAACTCAATTTCCTCCCAATCAGTTTTGCTTTCTGACAATCAGATAATCATCATTAGATGAGAAATAATTACAATTTGTATTTGTCCCCGAAATAAATTTTAACATTTCATCTTCATCTAAATTAATCTCACAGTAATAAATTCCACTCTCCTCATCATATACATAGTTATTACAATTTTCACAAAGATTTGTAGCCAAACAAAACACCTCCCAATAAAATTTAAATACTTATTCAGTCAATATATCATTATAAATATATAATGTCAATAAAATATTAATATAGTTATTATTTTTGTGAATAATACATCAGTTTATAAACTATTTACAAAAAATACATTTATGCTATAATGATATTAGTATAATATTAATATGAAATAACTACGTTAGGAGAAAAATTTATGTCACAAACAAAACTCGGTATATCCATAGGGCTTATGGCGGCTCTAACTTATCTTTTATGCTTTTTTTCAAACTACACAACAATCATTATATTAATCGGATATATATTTTTGTGTGAAGAAAACAAATGGCTCAAAAAAACTGCTTTTAAATCATTTACAATAACAGTTTGCTTTTCACTGTTATTTATTTTTACAGGTATATTCCCACAAATATTAAATATGTTTAATAACTTTTTTAACATACTGAATATAGGCTTTAATCTAACAAAAATAAATCAATTACATATTGCAATTGACGGAGTACTGTCAATTGTAAAAACTATATTATTTATACTGCTTGGTTTCTTTGCTATTAATCAAAAGACTATACCAATACCACCGATAGATAACTTTGTTGATAAACATATCGAGTGATAAGTACGTCAAAATAAGGAGAAGTTTTTATGGATATATTTGATAAACTGGAACAGACAGGCAAAGATTTAGTTGCATCGGTAAAAAGTCTGACAGATACAAGTGCAATTAAAATTAAAATTGTTGAAAAAGAAAAACAGATAGAAAAAATGTATGCTCTTATCGGTAAAAAATACATTTCACTCGTTGGAGAAAATCTCGCTCCCGAACTTGCATCCGAGATTAATGAACTGAAAAATCAAATTAAAAAGCTCGACGAACTAAAACAAAAGATTAATTCAAACAATAATGTTGTTGTTTGTCCAAAATGCAAAATGCCATGCGAAAAATATGTGATTTATTGTCCACACTGCGGTAATAAAATGTAATTAACCACAATTCTTTAAAAAATTTTAAAATCAGCAAAAGAATAGTTAGTCTTTGTTAAAAATTAACTATTTTTTTGCTTTTTTTATCAATTTTATGCATTGTTATTTTTTTATCGTTGTGTTATATTTAACATAACGTATTCGCCGAATGCATTATGTTAAATTATATCTTTAATTTACAAAGGAGATATTTATATATGAACAGCAGACAGCAACAAGCAAAAGAAACAAAAGAACACATAATGGCTGTTGCATTAAAACTGATTGAAATATATACTTATGACAAATTGAGTATAAATAAAATATGTTCCAAAGCTAATGTTTCAACAGGCGCATTTTATCA
Source organism: Angelakisella sp. (assembly GCA_020024515.1). Lineage (GTDB taxonomy): Bacteria > Bacillota > Clostridia > Oscillospirales > Ruminococcaceae > Angelakisella. Next base: position 16,721 of record JAHHTR010000023.1, on the reverse strand, counting down.
TTATTTTAAGAGCAAACAAGAACTGATTGTCGAAGGTTACAAAAATTGTGATGATTATTTCAGCGAACACATACTAAAAGATTTAAAAGGCAAAAACTATGTAGAGAAAATAGTTGAATATATCAGTTGTCAAATGAAATATGCCAATAAATTGGGAATTGATTTGATGTTACAACTATACAAGACACAAATTACAGATGCAACAGAATCCTCCGGGAGGAATGCCTGCTGGTTGTTTCCTTAATATATCCAAAATCGCAAAAGATTATTTTAAAAAGAATAATATCAAGTCAAATGTCGGTATAGAAGTTCCTGTTGTTGCTGTTGGTAAACTTGGTTATCCTGACCTTGCGGAAAAAGCTTTGCTAGACGGTATGTGCGATATAATAATGCTTGCACGTCCTCTACTTGCCGATTCTGAATGGTGCAACAAAGCATACAGTGGTAATGTTAAGGGTATTATTCCATGTAATGTAAAAGTAATTGAAATGCAAGAGAACTTTATGCAAGGTGTATGTACCGCCAACCGTGGTCACCTAATACACTATTTACATAAAGCAAATGTTGAACTTATAAACTGTGCAAAAGTTCTTTCGTTCGATACAGACAAAGTATACATAAACAAAAATGTATCAAAAACTATACCTAATCCATACAATACATGGCAACCTCTACTTCCTGTTAATATACCTAATCCTATGGCTAAAAAGCTTGGAACAGAGACACAAAACGTTAGTATTGATGCAGATTTGGTTGTTCTTGCAATGGGTGGACGCGCTGATGAGACTATGTTCTTTAACGCGCAAAAAAATCATATTGCAAAAGAAGTATACAATATAGGCGACAGCAATCGTGCAGGCCGCATATTGGAAGCTACACGTGCAGCATATAACCTAGCTTCAAGAATATAAATATAAAATAATTTACTTTTAAAGTACAGTATCATTTTAAATAACCAAAATGATACTGTACTTTTTTATTTCACTATATAAATCAAATTTTATATTTTAAATAAAACAAAAAGAAGTATGTACTTATAAATAATAAATACACACTCCTTTAAATTATAAATTAACTAAGATAATACTAAATTATATTAGCCAACTGATTCCATATGTTTGATAAGCATTAAAAGTTTGTTTGAGTAACCCCACTCATTATCATACCATGAAACAAGTTTTACAAAGTTTTCATTTAGCATAATACCAGCTTTTGCATCAAAGATTGATGTTCTAGCATCTGAATAGAAGTCTGAAGAAACAACTTCTTCATCTGTGTAGCCAAGGATACCTTTTAGCTCACCTTCTGAAGCTTCTTTAACAGCTTTACAAATCTCTTCGTAAGTTGTAGATTTTTCTAGACGGCATGTTAGGTCAACAACTGATACGTCAAGTGTAGGAACACGGAAAGCCATACCTGTTAGTTTGCCTTTCATTTCCGGAATAACCAAAGCACAAGCTTTAGCAGCACCTGTTGATGAAGGAATGATATTACCGGCAGCAGCACGTCCACCTCTCCAGTCTTTGTTTGAAGGAGCGTCAACTGTTTTTTGTGTACCTGTTGTTGAGTGAACTGTTGTCATTAGACCTTCAACGATACCGAATTTCTCGTGAATAACTTTTGTTAGAGGAGCTAGACAGTTTGTTGTACAAGAAGCGTTTGAAACAACTTTCATATCGCTTGTGTATTTATTGTGGTTAACACCCATAACGAATGTTGGTGTTTCAGCATCTTTTGCAGGAGCTGAGATAACAACTTTCTCTGCACCGCCAGCGATGTGAGCCATAGCTTTTTCTGTTGTTGTGAAAACACCTGTTGACTCAACTACATATTTAACGCCTACTTTACCCCAAGGAATATTTGCAGGATCTTTCTCATTGAAAACGATAACTTCTTTACCGTTTACCATAAATTTACCATCTTTGCCCTCAGCAACACCATCAAAACGTCCATGGATTGTATCGTATTTTGTCATGTAAGCCATGTACTCTGTATCGATGAATGGATCGTTTACTGCTACTACTTCAAATACATCAGGTTGAGCGATAGCTGCACGGAAAACAAGTCTTCCTATACGGCCAAAACCATTAATACCAATTTTAATTGCCATAATTTTATATCTCCTTTAAGGTTTATGTATTACTGACAGAAATTAAATTCTGCCGATGGTTCTATTTTACAACAAATATGTAAAAATCACAAGTAGTTGAGATTTATTTAACATATTTTTTAATATTATTGTATAATATAACTAATTATTGGAGTGTAATATATAAAATTGATGCATATTAACAATAAATTATATGCTAAAAAATCTAATCTTTTAAAAATTAATAACTCACTTGACAAAAAAATCTATCTGATGCAAAATATTTTATGAGGAGTGATATATATGAAAAAAACATTTGCAAAAATTATTGCTTTATCTCTATGTTTTATATCATTTTCATTTGATGTAAATGCACATAACTCTTGTGATTTTTATGGTAAAATAGAATACTATATAAACTCACCAAATACAATATCGCTGAAAACAACTGGTGAAACAGTAAAAAAAATTGAATTGGTTGTAAATATGCCGAAAAATTATACTTGTAATGATACACAGCACAATCATAATAATTCTTCGATAAAAAATAAAGAATGGTCGATTTTGAGTACAGATAATTCCACTGAAAAATCAGGTGTATATATTGACAGTGACGGTACGCTTCATGCTGTTAACAATGCAATAGAAAAATCTGAATATTTTAATATTATATGTAAATTTTCAATTGATGATATGGTTATATCCACACAAAAAACTATTTATATAGAAAAAACACAAAAGCAGGATATTCCTGAAAGCAAACCCAATACAGAATTTGATTTATGGGAAAACATTTTGCATAAAATAGAACGCACAAAAGACCGATATATTAAAGAAGATATTGTCGGTGATACCGATATGCCATCAAAAGTACATAATGCTCTTTATCGTACCAATAAAAAACTTGAACTATATGTTGGAAACAACTTCTATTATATCATAGACGGAACAAACCTTCGTAAAACACCGAATAATATTGCATATATTCCTTTGGCTCTCTTTGAATATAAGGACAAATACATAAATTCTTTTTTTGATAATAACAGTATCAGTATTTTCGATATAGAAAATAATAAAAATTTCAGTGGCACTTATCATTTAAGAAAAGATTTACCTACATTTGAATATGTTGACAAAACTCTGCATCTCTATAAATTCTATAAAGATAAGATTTATTTTTTGCAAAGTAAAAAGGCTGATAACAAAGGTGATGTTGTTTTTGATATATATGACGGCGGTACATACATCATAACGCCTTATAAGATAGATGATAATCATACTTCTTTAAGCTCATCAAATTCATCATCCCATACATCATCATCTTCTATATTTTCTTCTACACCATCTTCCGCTTCTTCGGAAAACTCCTCTGATACGCAGGTAACTTCTGATGTAAACACTACTTCATTTTCATCGAAAGAAAACAGCATTACAAGTGAAGAAAATCATTCTGTCGCTTCTTCTTCCAATAGTGAACCTAACTCAAATCATCATAAATTTTCGCTACTTGCGATTATGTTTACAATTATAATTATACTTTCAATTATAATCATTCTACTTTTACTGGCACTGTATCATAAAAAATAAGAATAATACTTTCCCTTTCTGAATATAAAATATTAAACAAGTGTACAAGAAGGGAAAGTGATTTTATTATGGAAACCAATATCGAAAAAGTTTCATTATGCTCAGGGGAATTAATACTGGACACTACTTTTGAACAACCTATTGATTGTGACGCACTTCTACCGGACTATTGTCCCGATATGGTCAGAGTCCTTAAATGTTGTGTTAATCCCATTGTATCAAACAGCCAAATTAAAGGTACAACACTGGATATTGAGGGGATAGCAGAGGTAAAAGTGTATTACATAGGCAGTGTGGAAGGAGTATACAAAGCAGAATACAAAATCCCATTTGCAAAGAGTGTTGATATAAAAAAATCGTGTACGGAATACAACGTAAATACAAGTTCATTTGTGGTATATATTAATTGTCGTGCTGTTAATCAACGCAGACTCGATATCCGCGGTGCTATTGGTATTAATGTACAAGTTATTGCTATTTATAAAGACGACGCTATAACCGACGCAAACGCAGACGGACTCCACCTACTAAAAGAAAAAGTAAATGTAGGTGAACTTTTGCCGGATATAACAATACAGCTACGCACTAACGAGGATATTGAGCAAATATACGGTAAACCACTGATAAAGGATATACTTCGAGTAGATGCAATATCAAAGATTATTGACCAAATAGTTGAACAAGACAAAATCAATATTCGCGGAGAAATATATCTTAAAATATTTTATCGTTCACAAGATGACACATATGACAAAATGGAGTTCACTGTACCGATGAATGGTATGATGAATATTGATAATACAAATCCAAATATTAAGTATCAGCTTATAGATAAAGTTTTAATGGCAAAATGCGAGCTTAAAAATGATGGTACAAACAATATGGAAATTGATGTAATTACAGAAATAAAATGTTGTATGTATGCACAAAACAGTATTGATATTTGTAAAGATTGTTACTCCACAAAATATCAATATAGCTTTAACACAAAGCCTATTAAAACCATAAAAGCCGATGAAATGCTTAATAAAGAACTGCTTAAACGTGAAATAATGGAACTGCCTGAGGATATAAAGACAGTTTTTGACTTGTGGTGCGACAACTTAAAAGTAGATACTGAGCAAAAGCCTGATGGTATAGATATGGTTGCAAAAATGAATATCTGTATGTTCGCGGTAATTCAAGATGACGAAATATATTATTATGAAAAACCGATAGAAATACGCGAACCACTGCTATCCGGTGATGAAAAAGTAAATATTATGCCATCATATAAAGTTTTGAGCTGTGACTACAACATTACTAACGAAAATTCACTTGAAGTAAGACTCGAAATAGAATACAAAACCATTTTGTATAAAGAAAAGAATGTCAATGCGGTTACATCAGTGGAAATTGATGAGGAAACTCCACTCGAAAACACTATATCAAAAGGATTATATATCTACTATCCAGATAAAAAAGAAACTATATGGGATATAGCAAAAAAATATAATACATCACCTGAAGTTATTGCAGAAGAAAATGATATTGATGACCAACCAAATATAATAATAATCCCTGTAAAGTAAGAAATATTATAATATTACTATTGAAATAACAAATTATTTTTGTTATTATTATTATCGGAATCATTTTACGACAAATTTTGTTCCTCAATATCTGCCGGAAGGTTAAGGAGACTATTAAATGGAAATAACAATGAGATTAATACGAAAAAATGATATTAGCGTTTTAATTGATATTTGTAATAGCGTAATAGAATCAAATCCAATGAGTTTGGATATTGATATTAAAACTGAAAATTTTATATTAAAAAAACTATCCAGACACAGTAAACGTTACCCAATATATATTGGTGAAACAGTTGGTAAACCGGTATGTTGGTTAAGTTTTAAAAGGTTTGATGAAGACTATCCATTTGATAATGTTGCTGTTTTGGAAATGTGCATAGACAATCGCACATATGTAGATGGACTGGAAAAATCACTTGTTTCTTTTGCAGAGCAACAGGCTGAAGCTCTTGGATATACAAAGGTAATTACTTATATAATAAATACAAATCAACCGATAATTAAAATTTTCAGATCAGCCGGTTATCGAGATGTCGGTATACTGAAAAAACACGGCTACAAGAAAGGTAACTTGATAGACTTTATAATGCTTGAAAAGATTATCAATACCAAAATAGATGATGTAAATAAATATTACCGTGAAAATTATGATTTTTATGATGAATATTTCACCACAAAAGAAAATAATGAAATCGAACGAATGACACAAGCCGGAATGGTTCGCTCTCCTGATGATCCATATAAATGGTATTTCCCTATGGAAGAAAAAAACTAAACAATAATAAAATTAAACCTACTAAGCGTTAATCCTCAAAGTTAAACGTTTAGTAGGCTTTTTTATAACTAATTATGTAATATTTATATCATTTTTTTATATTGATTTAAGGATATATTTTGTGTATAATTTTATCTATGCGTTTTATAAAAAAATTAATATAAAAAGAAGGGATAACAATGAAAGTTGAAAATACTCTAATGACTGTCGGAAATATACAGTCAAAAATGGTAAAATTTGCAATTCCTATATTTTTCGGTAATCTTTTCCAACAACTATATAATATGGTTGACGCCATCGTTGTAGGTAATTATTTGGGACAAAACGCCCTTGCAGCAGTTACTTCCACCGGCTCACTGATTTTCTTGCTTGTTGGCTTTTTCGGAGGTATGTTTAGCGGTGCAGGAATTGTAATCTCAAAATACTTTGGTGCAGAGGACAGTGAAAACACAAAAATATCCGTTGGTACTTCTGTTTCTTTCGGATTTATCGCAGGCATAGTTTTAACCCTTATCGGTACATTGTTCACTCCATATATTCTTAAGCTTATGGGCACACCGACGGAAGTATTTGTAGATGCAACTGATTATGTGCGTACATATTTTATGGGTATAATCTTTATTGCTTTATATAATACCGCAAGTGGTATTTTTCAAGCTATCGGCGACAGCAAACGTCCGCTTTATTATCTTATAATTTCATCAATAGTAAATATTGTCCTTGATATTATCTTTGTTAAAAACTTTAATATGGGTGTAAAAGGCGCTGCACTGGCAACAATTATTGCACAAGCAGTAAGTACAATTCTTGCATTCATAAGACTTAGCAAAGTAAATGCTGATTACCGAGTAACACTAAAAATCATTTGTATTGACAAAGACAAACTTTCACAAATGTTGAGAATTGGGTTGCCCTCAGGTGTACAAAACTCAGTTATAGCACTTGCAAACGTTGTCGTTCAGTCTAGTGTAAACGCCTTCGGTTCAGCGTCAATGGCAGGTTATGGTGCTTATGCAAAAATAGAAGGTTTTGCCTTTATTCCTATAAATGCTTTTACAAGTGCAATTACTACTTTCATTAGCCAAAACCTAGGTGCACACCATACAGACAGAGCCAAAAAAGGCGCAAGATTCGGAATTATATTCTCCTGTGTCTTAGCCGAAATCATCGGTATTATCTTTGTTTTATTTGCTCCTCAACTTATCGGAATATTCGGTACTGATCCAAATATTATAGCTATCGGTGCAAGAAAAGCTTATATAAACGCCCTATTTTATTTTCTATTATCCTACTCACACTGTATAGCAAGCGTTTTGCGTGGTGCGGGTAAATCAAGCATTCCTATGTTTATAATGCTTGGCTGCTGGTGCATAATACGTGTTCTTTACATTGAAATATTTACAGCAATCATCCCATCAATAGATGTTATATTCTGGGCATATCCGCTAACTTGGTTTTTAAGCTCTGTTCTGTTTTGGTTCTACTACAAAAAGTCGAATTGGTTGGAATAGTGTAGCTTATTTACCCAAATATTTTAAAAACTCTGTGCAACCCAATACAACATCTTTGTATGTAGTATTAAAATCACCTGTATACCATGGGTCTGCAATGTCTCTATCCATACCTGCAAATTCAAGCAAGGTATGGATTTTTTTATTTTTATCATCACCAACAATCTTTTTAAGATTACGAATATTATTTAAATCCATACATATCAAATAATCATAATATTCATAGTCTTTTTTTGTTACTTGTCTTGCCTCTCTTTTATGAAAAGGTATTTGCTTTTCCTTTAATATAGCCTTTGTGCCATAGTGTATATCGTTTCCTATTTCTTCACGACTTGTTGCACATGATGCTATTTCAAATGCACTACCTATCCCCTTTTCGTTTACCATATATCTTAAAACAAACTCTGCCATAGGACTGCGGCAAATATTTCCGTGGCAAATCATTAAAACCTTTGTCATTTATGTTTCTCCTTATTAAATTTTAAAATTGGGTTTAAAACAATCCATTTTTTCAAGTTTAAATAGATTTTTTTTGTGTAGAGTGTCTATTCTTGCTTTTTTCTCTGAATCCTCGCAAATACCCGTTCTTATATACTTATCAAGCATAGCATAAGTAAAACCTAAATTTTCTTCATCTGTCTTTCCGCATAATCCGTCAATAGGCACTTTATCAACAAGTACATCTGGCAGTCCCAAAAATCTGCCTATTTCCTTTACTTCGGTAACAGTAAAATATGACAATGGACTAAAATCACCGACACTGTCACCATATCGTGTTGAATATCCTACCCAATCCTCAGATAAATTGCATGTATTTGCAACTCTGCCATTGACCGATTGTGAAACCGCATATAACATTGTCATTCTCAGTCTTGGAGACAAATTTACAACTGTCATATTGCTTATTTCATCAAGGTGTTTATTTAATTGTGTTATTGTTGCATTATACATATCTTCTATATTTACAGTAATACTCTTTATATCTAAACTCTTTACAAGTAACTCTGCCATATCAATATCGGCTTGCACTCCTTTTGGCATTAATACTCCGATTACTCTATCTTTACCCAGTGCCTTTACGCAAAGAGCAGCCACAACAGAACTATCCTTACCACCAGATATGCCTACAACCGCATTGCAGCCATTACCGTTTTTCTCAAACCATTCTTTTATCCAACCTACAATTTCATTTGCCGCTTTTTCCGCATTAAACATTGTTTTCTTCCTCCATTTACTATATGTTATAATATTTTTAATAAAAGCCACATTAAACAAGTATTATTCCTGTTCAATGTGACTTTTTAGTTTACTTTTCACACTCTATTACTGATAACACAGTATGTTCTGTATTAAAATATTCTTTCAGTGAATTCATTATATCATCTATTTGTATATTTTTAATAAATTCCAAAATATCAAAAATATTGTCTATATTATAAACCTGTCCCCGCTTTAACATAGAAAGGACACCCGATAAATTGGTAAAACGTAAAATGAAATCAGCATAAGTCATCTTTTTGATACATTCAAACAAATCTTTTTCATCATCTGTAAAACCCTTTTTCACAGTATTATTTATTTTTTCAACTATCTCGCTGTATATAGATTTATAATCACTGCTTTCTCCGCCCAATATAATAAAATTGAAATTCTTGCCTTGTTCAACATCTACATACATTGAAGAATTTATATAATTCTTTTTACGGAAAATTTCATCTAGTTTAGATACATTTCCACAAAGTAGCTCTGCGGTCATTTCGTTCAATATTTCTTGTTTATAGGCATCAATTCCGCCGATTACTTTATTCTTAAAACCTATTTTAAAGATAGGTTTACTTATTGGGTGTGTCTCGCAAATATAATTTTCTTTTACTTCCAAAGGCTCATCACTGTATTTCACCTGAAAATTTGGCATTGGTATATCTGTCAGCATTTTATCGGCCGTTTCAAAAATTATGTTTTCATCAAAATTTCCCGTTACAAAGAGAGTTATATTATGCAAATTATAAAATGTTTTATAGCAGTCATATAGCATTTGCGGTGTAATATCTTGTATAGACTCAATAGTACCACCTATATCGTCACGCATTTCGCTGTTTTGATACATACATTTAAGTAGATTTTTTTGACATATCCACTCTGCATCATTATCATACATCAACAATTCATTTCCTATAATATCCATTTCTTTTTCTACTGTATTATCAGTAAAATATGAGGTAATTGTCTGTTCAAATAAAACTTCCAATGCCTCTTTGAAATTATCTGTACAAGAAAAAGTATATTCAGTATAATCATAAGATGTATAGGCATTTGCAAAAGCACCCAATGCCGAATATTTATCAAATGTATCTCCTTCTTCGCTTTCAAACATCTTGTGTTCAAGAAAGTGCGCAATACCTGATGGAAGTTCTGTGTAAGTTTTGCCGTTATCTAATGTATATTTTGTATCAACTGAGCCGTAATTTACACTTAATCTCACAAATACACCCGTATAATCAGGCATATTGCAAGTAATTATCTTTAATCCAGAAGAATGAACGGTTTGTTTGTAGGTAAGGTCTAAAACATCACTGCTAACTACGTTATTTGACATTCGCTTCCCTCCCCTTTAAAAAATATACGCTTTGTAAATGTGTATTCTTAGCAACATTTACTATCTGTTCTTTTGTAATACTGTTTACTATATCTTTTTCTTGCTGAATAGTAATATAGTCATCTTCAAGTATTCGCATTAAGTACCAATTCTCTACTCCGCCAACACTGTCTGTCATTCTTGAAAGAACACTATTATAAGCAAGTTTCACACAATTTATTTCATCTTCACCAAACTCACCGTTTTGCATAGCTTGTAGCTCACGAAGTATTGATGTTTCAGTCTGCTCTTTGTTTTTTTCTTCTATTGCGGTATCCACAAAAATAACATTTGTCGCATTTTTGTAGCTTGCTCCGCAATAATAACAAAGACTCTCTTTTTCACGTACATTTTTAAATAACTTTGAATTCGGCATTCCGCCATATATCTTAGTCATAAAGTTAGCTGCTTTTTGTGTTACATAATCTTTTTCAATATCGCACACAAATCCCATTGATAAATTTGCCTGAGTTATGTTTTGTTCTTCTGTCTTTCTCTTAACATCACCATAAAGCACAGTTATTTCTTTTAGTTCTACACTTTGAGAATGACGAACTTTACTTTCAAGTTTATTTAAAATTGAGTTTTTGGCAATATCAGGACTACCACTACCTATAAACATAACTTCTATTTGCGCAGTATCAATTATTTTTTTGTAGCACTCATAAGCTGACTGTGGTGTTATATCTGCTATTTGTGAAAGTGAACCATATATGTCAATATTTACATCTACATCTTCATAGACCATTCTTTTACACTGTCTTGATGCAAATAAAATCTTATCATTTATCTCGCTTTCAACTAATTCCTTTAAAACTTCTTTACCAACTTCTGTCTCTGTCTTATCAAATCCACCATCATTAATAAGTGGATTGAAAATTAATTCCATAAGTAGCTCAACGCAGTCTTCGGTAAGATTTTCATTGTTTATTGCAAACCTATCATCTAAATAATTCAAAAAGAATCCTATCATTTGACGATTTTTATATTGAAGTATATATGAATCTATATCAGCACCATATAAATTATAAAGTTCCTTTTGAACCAGTGTATTTGTAGGATATTTTGCTGAGCTCTTTTTTAATATTTCCGTAAGTACAGCGATATTAGCTATATTTTCTTTGTCTTCTTTAAATGATAAATATATGGAGAGTCTGTTAAATTTAAATTTATCATCTATATAATACGAAAAAAATGTATTATCACACAATTTTTCACGAGTAAATTGTTTATAATTTATACTCATTTATATTTATCTTCCCTTCGCTTTTATAATTTATTTTTAATCCAATGCTCTCTTTTATAATAAAATAAAAACATAATTGAAGTAATAGACCAAGTTATAGGGTAACTATAACAAACGGACTCTATTGTTCCGAAATGAGGAACTCCAAAATATATCCATAGTATACGTAGCACACATACACCGAATATTGTCATAATTGTCGGGATTAATGTATCACCTACCGCACGAAGTACACCTGACATAATTTCAATCAATATATATGTAACATAGAATGGTACCAAAATTTTAATGATAACCAAGCCTATATCGATAACTTCCGCATCTGATACAAACATTTTCATAAGCGGGATTGCAAAGAAATATATTCCCACACTCATAACAACTGTACAAGCAGCTACTATAACTGTACATATTGTAACACTCTTTTTCAATCTGTCAATTTTACCTGCACCATAGTTTTGACCGGCAAATGTAGTTATTGCTATACCAAATGAACTTACCATTGACCAGAATATTGCATCGATTTTTCCATAAGCAGTCCAAGCGGCAACTGTATTTGTTCCGAAAACATTTACCGCAGATTGTATTATTATATTTGATACAGAATACAATATTGACTGAAAACCGGCAGGTATGCCAATATAAAATATTTTTTTAAGCATTTTGCCTTCAAGAGACAATTTCTTAAAGGAAAATCTGTAATCATACGGCAAATTGTAAAGTGAAAGTATAATAAGAATAGCACTGGCAACCTGCGAAATAACAGTTGCATAGGCAACACCCGCAACTCCCATATTAAACTTAACAACAAAAACTATATCAAGAACAATATTTACAATACTTGATACAATAAGGAAATAGAGAGGTCTCTTTGTGTCTCCCATTGAACGCAAAATTGAAGAACCCATATTGTATATAAGATTAAATATTGTACCTGAATAATAAATTACCATATAATGAACAGAAAGGTCCAATATATCTTCGGGAGTTCCCATAGCTACAAGTATTGGTCTCGCAGTTAATATACCCACAACAGTAAGAATCACGCTTGCAATTAATGATATGGTCATTGATAGATGTATTGCTTTTTGAGTTCTCTCGGCATCTCCGCTGCCATAATACTGGGAAATTACAACACCCGCACCTGATGCCATCCCAACAAAAAAGCCTATCAATAAATTGATAACAGTAGATGCTGGACCACCAACAGCGGCAAGAGCCTCTTTACCCACATAATTACCTACAATTAGGGCATCTATGGTATTATAGAATTGCTGAAAAATTGTACCCAAAAATATAGGATAGAAAAGATTTAATAATTGAATTACAATATTCCCTTCCAAAATACTGTTTTTCGTAACTTCTCCTAAAACTTTATTCTTTTTTGTAAAGTTTAACATTTCACACCCACTTACTATAAAATTTTGTATACAAAAATATACAAGCTACAATATTCTACCTTTTTTATAAATTAAAAGCAATAGTTTTTTATATTTTGATATATTTGATATAAAAATTTATTAATAGTAATTATTTGATTAATTAAAATTTATTATAAATTTCTGTGATATAAGTTAAAAGTTGTAAAACACTTTTAAAACTAAATGTCTCATTTATTTTATCTATATATATATCACCTTGCCATGTAGAATTAATGCGAGAATGAATATTGATTCTTGCTGTGAACAATTCGCCTTTTTTATCAAAAAAACTAAAATCAGGTTTATTTTTATTCACTGTAAATTCTTGATATTCTGTTTCTTCTTTACCTGTAAAACTTCTCAACTGATTGCTTCTTTGTGTAAATCCGTTTTCATCAAGAAAAGTATCGATTTGAACCAATAAATTGATTGTAGATTTAAATTTAACTGGTTTATCAAGATAGGCATTATACCATTCCCCATCTACCTCGCAATTATTTTTTCCGTTTATTAAAATCAAAAATACATTTGAATCTGTTAGTGTTGGTGTAGTTGTCTTGAACATTTTTATCTCCTTGTTTTTATTCAATTACTATACATTTATCATAAAATAATTATAAATTTTTGTACAAAAGATATTGCAAAAATAATAATTTATGATAGAATATTATAGTTATTTTAATCTGACTTTAATATTACTTGTAATTATAGAAATTATATGCTTTTTTTTTCAAAATGTAAATATTAAAATATAAATATTGCAAAATTTTCAGATAAGTTATTATATACAAAATAAATTATTAAAATTTTATTATCATTTTTAAAAATTTTTGTTCTTTTTTATATAATATGTGATATAATATATTTAATTCTTGTATTTATGTTTATTCTCTTAAAAATAGGAGGGCTTTTTATTATAGAGCAAATTTTAAATATTGAACGAATGGAATATGCACTTACTCTTTTCGGTAATTGTGATGAAAATATACACATATTGGAAAAGCACTATTCAGTAAATGTAATTTTCAGAGGTACAGATATAAAAATCAGCGGTGATCCCGAGAAAGTTATGCTCGCAAGCAAAACACTGAATATTCTTTTGTCATCAATCGAACATGGAGAGACACTTAACGAACAAAATATCAACTATGTTATTTCATTAGTCGATGACGGTAAGGAAGATGAAGCAAAAAACTATAACAGAGATGTTATTTGTATTACAAGTAAGGGGAAACCATTGAAAGCAAAAACAGTCGGTCAGCAAAACTACATTCAAAAAATTACCGACAATATAATAACCCTTGGTGTAGGTCCTGCTGGCACAGGAAAGACCTATCTTGCTGTTGCTATGGCAGTTAAAGCTTTTCGTTCACACGAAATCAACAGAATAATCCTTACACGTCCTGCAGTTGAGGCCGGCGAAAAATTAGGTTTTTTGCCCGGTGATTTGCAAAACAAAGTAGACCCATATTTACGTCCTCTTTATGATGCTCTTTTTGATATGCTTGGTGCGGAAAACTTCCAACGATATCAGGAAAAAGGTAACATAGAAGTAGCACCACTTGCATATATGCGTGGCAGAACACTTGATGACAGCTTTATTATCCTTGATGAAGCACAAAATGCCACTTGTGAACAAATGAAAATGTTTTTGACAAGACTTGGCTTTAATTCAAAAATGGTTATAACAGGTGACGTTACACAAATAGATTTGCCTTATGACAAGCGTTCGGGCTTAATTGAGGCAACAAAGATATTAAAAGACATAGAAAATATTTCTATTTGCTATTTTACCGAAAAAGACGTTGTACGTCATCGCCTTGTACAAGACATCATAAAAGCATACGAAAAAGCTACTGAAAACAAAAAGACAACAACTAAAACAAAAAATGATAGAAAATAAAAGGGGGATATAGAAAAATGAACAAAGTTAAAGTACAAATTTCAAACAGACAAAAAGATATAAAAATTCCTACCGGAATAAGATTGCTTATACGTCGCTGCTGTATAGCTGTTCTAAAACACGAGAATTTTGACAGTGATGCCGAAGTTAGTGTAAGCTTTATTAACGATAAAGAGATTAAAGAACTAAATGCTCATTACAGAAACAAAGATATTGAAACTGATGTTCTTTCTTTCCCTTTGGGCGATAACGGTGTATATGATACAAATAACGAAACAGGAGCAAAAGAGCTTGGAGACATCGTTATATCTGTTGAAAGAGCCGTTGCACAGGCAAATATGTACGGACATACTTTGCAAAGAGAAATCGGATTTTTGACCGTACACTCTATGTTGCATTTACTCGGATATGATCACGAAACAAACGGTTTGGAGGCAAGAATTATGCGTGAAAAAGAAGAAGAAATCTTGTCTAAATTAGGTCTGAAAAGAGATATATCTTATACAACCGAAGAAAACATTTAAAAAAATAGGAGAAGAAACTATTGTCAAAAGAATTTATATTTGATACAACACTATATGAAAATCAAAAATCTGCTTTTATTGCCCTTGTCGGCAAACCAAACGTTGGTAAAAGCTCACTTTTGAATAGACTCGTTGGCGAAAAACTGGCTATTGTTACAGATAAACCACAAACAACCAGAACACGTATTACAGGTGTACTTACTGTTGATGAAACTCAGTTTGTTTTCCTTGATACACCTGGAATGCACAAACCCAAAAATGCACTGAGCAAAAAAATGATAGAAAGCATTAACGAGACCGTTTCCGATGTTGATTTGGCTGTCCTTGTAATTGAACCAACAGGAAATCTTACCCATGCCGAAGAAGGTTTGATAGAAGATTTTAAAAATCGTCACTTGAATGCGATTGCCGTACTCAACAAAATTGATTTGATACAGGATAAAACTCAAATTTTAGAGAAAATGCAATTACTTAACGAAAAATTTCATTTTGACGCAATAGTACCTGTTAGTGCTTTGACAGGCGAAGGTATAGATGAACTTATGAAAGTATTTATGGATTCCGCTGTTCAAAGTCCGCACTACTTCCCTGACGATACACTGACAGAACAACCCGAAAAAGTAATTTGTGCTGAACTTATAAGAGAAAAAATACTTATAAATATGCGTGACGAAATACCACATGGTGTTGCCGTTGTTATTGAAAGTATGAAAGAACGTCAAGATAAGCCACTTATGGATATGGAAGCTATGATTTATTGCGAACGCAAAAGCCATAAGGGTATGATAATTGGTAAAGGTGGAGCAATGCTGAAAAATATTGCTACACAGGCTCGTCAGGAAATGGAACAATTTTTGGATATTAAAATTAACCTACAATGCCGAGTAAAAGTTAAAGAAGACTGGAGAAACGAAGAAAATCTGATTCGTTCATTCTTCCCAAAAACTCCGACATAAATTTAATAAAAAGATTGTTTGTATCTTTTTATTGTACAAGCAATCTGTATATGCGTTTGTGATGTAATGGATAGCATAATGGCCTCCGACGCCATATATTCGGGTTCGATTCCCGACAAGCGTGCCATACTTAGTGTATAAAAATGTTATCATCGGTATAAAAGCCAATGATAACGCATTTTACGCACTTTTTTTCTCAAAAAAAGCGGATTTTTCAAATGTCATTTTTGATGTTATCATTTTAATAATTTTTCTTATTTGGTGTATTCGAACTTATACCAAATAATAGAAATTATAAATCAAGCACAATTAGTATAACTGTTGTAGCTAAAATATTAAATGATATCAATCTCTTATTAAAAAGCATCAGCCGTATTTAAAAAATGGCGCTACTTTAAATTTAATATAGAAAGTTAAGGCTTTGGTTTCTTTTATGAAATCAAAGCCTCAGAGTGTAGAAAAAGCCCAAAATCCGATTGAGATTTTGGGCTTTTGATTTT
>JAHHTR010000022.1 GCA_020024515.1 Angelakisella sp. | reverse complement strand
CACGAGACAGCTTAGTTATAATAACACACTTCTTTTTGTTTGTCAATACTTTTTTCAATTTTTTTTGCCTTTTTTTTAAAAAAATTTCTTCCCATTCCTCAAATTCTATGGAAATCCCTTTATAAAGCCTATTTATAGCTTTATAAAAATTTTTGTTTTTTGGGGTTTTGAGGCTTTTAAAGTAAAAATTTTATTAATCCCTTCAAAAAAGTCTTCCTAAACATTTACTATTCTAACCTATATATATTACTAAAAAAGATATAATTTATTAATTAATTATCAAAAAATATAAAAAATTTAGGCTCTATCAAAGGATAAAGCCTAAAAAATGTTATTAAAGTATATTTTTTAAATTTTTAAGTTCCGTTTCTACTTGTGTATATACAGATAAATTATCTCCATAGAAATCTTTATAGTTAAATGTACTGTCATATCTAAATAAAATAAATCCACCATATTCCGAAAGCTGTCTGGCATCATTTACTTGCCTTGCCAAAATATCAGTAGTATTTATCCATTCATTTTTACCATTTTCTCCTGCCCATGTATCAACTTTTCCGAATTTATATGTAGCAAGACCTGTATATATCTTTACACCTGTCTTTTTAGCCATATCATTAAACATTTGCAAAGTTTGGCTGTATGGACAAATTTTATTATTGAATCCAAAATACATTTGCGGACATAAGTAGTCTATTATTCCTTCTTCCATAAGTTCTTTTACATCTACATATTGTCCGTTTAAGTTATTATCGTTGTTTCCTTGTGGAGATATACCGAATAATATATTCTTGTTCACTTTTTTAATTGTTTCATTTACCCTTCTCATTAAAGTAGTGACATTACTGCGTCTCCACTGAGCAAGACTTTTTTTGCCACCGCTTTCTTTATATAAATTATATTGATCTCTATCAAAGTCCGCATCAGTTGTTGGATAAAAATAGTCATCAAAATGTATAGCATCTATATCGTAATTTTTTACTATTTCATATACACCAGATACTATTAAGTCCTGTGCCATTCTACTTGCGGGATTATATGTAATTTTCTCTTTATAATCTACCGCATCACCTGTTTTTAACAAAGTTTTTGCCGGATTATCATTATGAATTTGCCATGCTCTGTCTTTTGTTACTCTATATGGATTTATCCATGCTTCTATTCTCAAACCTCTTTTGCGTGCTTCCGTAACCATAATTTGCAATGCATCAAAAGGTTCTTCACCTATTCCGCCTTGTTTTCCGTTAAATAAATAGGAACTTGGAAAATATTCTGATTTATAAATCGCATCACCAAAAGGACGAACTTGAACAACTACTGTATTTAATCCAAAGTCTTTACAAGTATCAAATTGTTTTGCTATATTTTTTGTAAATTCCGCTTGTGTTTTGTTTGTAAGTATTTTTTCTAACTCCAAATACGAAATCCACATTGAACGTACTTCGTTTGGAGGTGCTGCTACTATATGTGATATATTTGATGAAGTTTGACTGGAAGAACTAGAAGAACTACTAGAAGATGGTTTCACAAGATTTTCCTCCTCTTTGGATTCTGATTTGCTTTGTGATTGTGACTCAGATTTTGAGCTTGTACCCGATTGCGATGAACCTGATATTGATGTATCGACAGATGGACTTTCCGGAGGAGGAGATGGAACAGAATCCTCTACTTCTGCACTTGTTGTCGGTAAATATTGATTACCATCTATTATTTGAGGTACCTCATTTACATTTTGACAAGCAACCCCCAAGCTCAAAACCGCCACTGCTGTAAAAAGCGCTAATAATTTTTTTACTTTCAACTAAATATCCTCTTTCTATATATACTCTATATTATATGTATTATTTTATCTCTTAAATATTGCATTCAATATAAATATTACTATTTTTTTATATTTAGGTCAATATATAGCATAAAATATTTTAATACCCTATACTGCTAAAATATGCTTATTATCTACAAAAATATAGAGCTCAATATATTTTTGTATTAGTATCCATATATTTACAAAGTAACTTTAACAAACATAACAAATATTAATATCAAAAGTCTTGAATAAAAAAATTGTGTAATATATAATATTAGTTAGTATTCAACACTGATTATATATTAATGTTTAAAAATTATAAGGAGATAAAAAGTGAGTTTTTTACCTATAACAAAAGAAGAAATGCTGGAACGTGGTTGGTACTATCCCGACTTTGTATGTGTCACAGGTGACGCATACGTCGACCACCCAAGTTTCGGTATTGCTATTATTTCACGTGTTCTTGAAAGTTTGGGCTTTAACTGTGTAATTCTTTCTCAGCCACGTTATGATAACTGTGAAGATTTTAAACGTTTTGGCAGACCTAGATATGGTTTTTTGATAACAGGCGGCAATATAGATTCTATGGTTGCACACTATTCAGTTGCCAAAAAACGTAGACAAGAAGATACTTATACCCCAGGAAATGTAATAGGAAAACGTCCGGACAGAGCCGCACTTGTTTATGCAAAACTTGCAAGAGAGTCTTTCCCAGATGTAAATATTATGCTAGGTGGTTTGGAGGCATCTTTGCGAAGATTTGCACACTATGACTATTGGGACGATGCAGTCCGTCCGTCACTGCTGATAGAAAGTGGCGCTGACCTATTGATGTACGGTATGGGGGAACATACAATAAAAGAGCTTGCAACAAGATTACGCAATGGCGAAAGGCTTGAAAATATACGAGATATTCGTGGTACTTGCTATGCAATAAACTCAAATGAACCATTACCACCGGATATAGTTACATGTGCATCTTTTGAAAAAGTACGTGAAGACAAAAAAGCCTATGCAAAAGCCACTCAAATACAACTATTGGAACAAGACCATGTATATGGCAAGGCTATTGCACAAAAACATGGCGACAAAATTCTTATACAAAATAAACCAACCATTCCACTTGTACAAGAAGAACTTGACGAAGTATGGAACTTACCGTTTGAGAGATACTATCACCCAAGTTATGAAAAACTCGGTGGAGTAAAAGCTATTGAAGAAGTAGAATTTTCAATTATGCACAATCGTGGTTGCTATGGTTCGTGTAACTTCTGTGCAATTACATTTCATCAGGGACGAGTTGTTACATCACGCAGCCACGAATCTGTTATAAAAGAGGCAAAGAAATTTACTGAAAATCCACATTTTAAAGGATATATTCACGACGTAGGCGGACCTACCGCAAATTTCAGAACAAGTGCTTGTCCAAAACAAATGACAAAAGGTGTTTGTAAAGATAAAAAATGTCTTTTCCCTACTGTTTGTCCTGCAATAAAAGCTGACCATACAGACTATATAAAACTATTACGTGAACTTCGCAAAATTAAAGGTGTAAAAAAAGTTTTTGTTCGCAGTGGCTTGCGTTTTGATTATATTATGGCAGACAAAAGTGACGAATTTATGAAAGAATTAATAGAACATCACATCAGCGGACAATTAAAAGTTGCTCCCGAGCACTGTTCTCCAAATGCTCTTTCAAAAATGGGTAAACCAGATGTAAAAGTATTCACAAAATTTGCCGAAAAGTTTTATCAACTTACAAAACAGGCAGGAAAAGAACAATACCTTGTACCATATCTTATGTCGTCGCACCCCGGCTGCACACTGAAAGATGCCGTTATCTTGACAGAATACCTAAAAAAACATAATATGCGTCCTGAACAAGTACAGGACTTTTATCCAACACCCGGCACACCGTCAACTTGTATGTTCTATACAGGACTTGACCCATACACAATGGAAAGTGTATACATTCCACGTGACCCATACGAAAAGAAACTGCAAAGAACACTTTTACAATACTACAAACCGGAAAACAGACATCTTATTATAGATGCGCTGATAAGAGCAAACAGACGTGACCTTATCGGTTATGATAAACATTGTCTTGTTCAACCTGACAGAGAATATGCACAAAAATATATGCAAAATAATAATAAAAAGAACGAGAAACCTCAAAAACGTGTTTCAAGATACTCTAAACAAAAAATCAAAAAACGTAAATAATATCAAAAAAAACCTATTACTTAGTTGATAAGTAATAGGGCTTTTTGTTTATTATATACTGATTTCAGTTACATTATTATCGTATATTTTTTCAATCTTACCGTTATTTAATTTTATTACTCTTTGATTACTGCTGCCTTTATATAGCAGTGTTAAATCTTTTTTATCTTTTTCAAACTTTCCGTCAACCAAAATATCCACTATACCAAGCAAGTCCAATACTGAACTGTTTTTTTTCCCCAATTCTATAAGTTCTTCATAAGTGAAACCGGTATAACAAAATATATTTTGCCCTATGCTTTTAATTTTTTGACCCAGCAAAAATAATTCTTTTGGTTGGCAAAATGGTTCTCCACCCGAAAATGTCGCTCCGCTAAGTATTGGATTTTGTTTAATTTTATCAAATATATCATCTATTTCCATTAACTTGCCTGCCTTAAAATCGTGTGTCTGTGGATTATGACAGCCTTCGCAATTATGGGGGCAGCCCTGTGTAAATATAGTAAATCTAAACCCGGGACCGTCCACGATAGACTCTTCTATTAAACCCGCTACTCTTAGCTTAGTATTACATTCCGTGTTTAACTCTGTCATGTTCCTCACACTTCTTTGCATTGTTAAAACGATCTGTTGTACCTACCAAGTAGCCTGTTATTCTTCTTATTCTTTCAAAGCCTACACCTTTGCCCAATACTACCTCTTGACTATCTCTATTATTTTTCTTCTCCATCACGAAAACCCCTTTCTTATCCTTTTGCATATTTATTTAAAAATTTTATTGTGCTTTTAATCTTCAAAATTGTAAAGTACAGGCATTGTAGGGAAGTGTTTACGCAGTTCACGTACTTTTTCCGGTGTCAATGCCTCGCCCTCTCTGCGTCCGCAACGTGGGCAAACTTCATCAATTACTCCTGTATATCCACAAATCGGATCTCTGTCTACCGGGTGGTTTACAGAACCATAGCCGATACCTGTCTCTTTCATACAACGAATTACTCTCTCAAAGGCATCTACATTCTTGCATGTATCACCGTCAAGCTCTACATAGCTAATATGTCCTGCATTTGTAAATGCGTGGTATGGTGCCTCTATCTTTATCTTATTAAATATGCCTATGTGGTAATATACAGGTACATGGAATGAGTTTGTATAGTAGTCTCTGTCTGTAATGCCTTCTATACTACCAAAAACTTTTCTGTCTATCTTTACAAATCTGCCACTTAATCCCTCCGCAGGAGTTGCAAGAAGTGTAAAGTTAAGTCCTGTCTTTTCGCTTTCATCGTCCATACGTTTACGCATATATGAGATAATCTCAATACCAAGTTTTTGGCTGTCTTCACTTTCACCGTGATGTTTACCTGTAAGTGCTTTCAATGTCTCTGCAAGACCTATAAAGCCCATACTCAATGTACCGTGTTTAATAACCTCCGCAACTGTATCATCAGGATTTAGGTGTTCACTGTCTATCCATATACCTTGTCCCATCAAGAATGGATAGTTACGTGCTTTTTTACGGGATTGAATTTGCAAACGATGTTTTAATTGATTAATAACAAGGTCTATTCTTTGATCAAGTATTTCGTAAAATTTATTGATATTACTATTTGCCAAAAGTGCTATACGAGGTAGGTTTATTGATGTAAAGCTTAGATTTCCGCGTCCACATGTTATTTCACGTGACTTATCGTAATTATTACCCATAACACGTGTACGGCAGCCCATATATGCCACTTCGCTGTTATAGTCGCCCTCTTTGTAATATTGCAAATTGAAGGGCGCATCCATAAAGCTGAAATTAGGGAATAATCTTTTTGCTGATGTCTTTATTGCAAGTTTATATAAATCATAGTTTTTGTCTTCAGGATTATAGTTTATACCCTCTTTAACCTTGAATATTTGTACAGGGAAAATAGGAGTTTCACCATTACCAAGACCTGCATCTGTTGCCAAAAGCAAGTTTTTGATTACCATTCTCGCCTCAGAAGATGTATCTGTACCATAGTTTATTGATGAGAAAGGAACTTGTGCACCTGCACGGCTATTCATTGTATTCAAGTTGTGAATTAGTGCCTCCATAGCTTGATATGTTGAACGCTCTGTTTCAACAAGAGCTATATTTTGGCATTTCTTATGTAGCCTTTGTAAATCTTCTTTCGTTTTTATAGCTTCACAATGTATTTCTGCCATTTTAGGTAGCAATACATCTGCAAAATTTTCAATAAAGTTTTTATCATCATCTATATTAGGTAAAACTTTTGCCTCTTTACGCATTTTTTTTACTGTTTTTTTAATATCAGCTATATCTTTATCCGAGCAAAACTCAATATAGTTTGCAAGTGCTGTAAAATATTCCGTTATAAATGTTTTTGCAACACCCGGTGCCATTGAATAATCAAAATTGGGAACAGCTTGACCACCGTGCATTTCGTTTTGGTTCGCCTGAATTGCTATACAACCAAGAGCTGAATAACTTGCTATGCTGTTTGGCTCTCTCAAATATCCATGACCTGTCGAAAAACCATTTTTAAATAGTTTTATAAGGTCAATTTGACAGCAAGTTTCTGTAAGCATATAGAAATCTTTATCATGTATATGAATATCACCATTGATGTGAGCATCTGCCATTTCTTTTGGCAAAATACATTTATCTATATAGTACTTACTGCCTTCAGAACCATATTTTAACATTGTACCCATTGCTGTATCAGCATCTATATTTGCATTTTCTCTCTTTATATCTGCGTCTTTTGCATAGGCAAATGTTAATTGATTAAATATTTCCATTAAATCTTCTGATGCTTCACGCATTTTAGCTCTCTCTGCTCTATATAGAATATATTTCTTTGCAGTCTTTGGATAATTTGCGTGTATTAGTGCTTCTTCCACTAAATCTTGTATTTGTTCAACAGTAGGAATTGTTCCGTCTTCTATGGCTTTAACAACTGTGTCTGCCAATGAATTAAGCATAATGTTACTAATTCTTTCATCTTCAACAGTCAAATTTGCCTTATGAATTGCGTTACGTACTTTATTTATGTCCAATTCTACTACTTCGCCATTTCTTTTTTTAATTTGCTCAACCATTACCAAACAATCCCCTTATTTATAATGTAACATTTCATAACCCAATGTTTATGTTTTTACACAAAAAAACATCATTTTATACTATTTGTATATATATTATTTTATTTAATTACAGTTATTCCAATTTTATTTAAATATTTAATATAATAAAATTATATCTGTGTGTAAAAATAAAAAATAATACAATTAGTAGCTAAAACAATGTTCAACCACAATATCTTGTAGTGCTTACATATAATACTACAAATTATATTATTTTGCAAGAGTAATTATAGCTAAATTCAAGTAAAATTTTGACTAAAAAATCACTTGAAATCTATAAAATATACAAAAAAACTTTTGTAACAAAATATAGTAGCTTTGCATATAATAATATTACAATTTGTATTATACGTTAAAATATAATAATAGTTAAACTTTTAAATATCTTTGTTACTTACTATATTTTAACGCAAGTTAATATGTAAATGAGGTGCTTTTTTTGAATAATGAAAATTTCAATCGCGATATTGAAAATTACAGACAAAAAATGTTAAATGAATATACAAGATATAAAACCCAATATTACAACAAGCCCCAAAATAATATAAATAAAGAGAGTGACATACAAGAAGTCTCAACTAAAATAAATGTTATGCAGGAACCTACATCACAATTTGTAATGAGCAATATTGAACCAGTTAAAAAAGTATCTTTAAAAGATGATGAAAACTATAAATACTATGATGCACAATATATGCAATATACAGATATGGGATATCTTAACGATAGCTATTTTATTGATAACAATGCGAGACCCGTTATGGCAACCGCTGCCGAATCAAAAGAAATGCAAGCGGAAACAGAAACTGAACCCATACTGTCACTTGAAGAACAGTATAATCTTTTTAAAAAGAAAAATTTGTATAATGGTGGTCTGCGTATTCAAACATTTACAACCAAAGGAGCTTTCCCTGTACAAAATGCCATTGTAACTATTGCTAAACCCTTTGATGACGATGACTATATTATAGCTACACTACGAACAGACAATTCAGGACAGACAGAAATTATTACACTTCCGGCACCCGATAAAAACCTATCACTTTCTCCCGGAAATATAAAGCCGTTCGCAACATATAAAGTAACCGTTGAACACCCTGATTTTATTACTGTAATAAGCAAAGCCATACCCGTTTTTCAAGAGAATGTATCTTTACAAATACTTAATTTAATTCCAAAGGCGTTAGACCCATCACGAAAAACTATTCAAATCATTTCACCCGAACCATTTGCTCCAACATTACAAGAATAAGGAGGACATATATATAATGGCAACAAACCCAAACCTACCACGAATTCCCGAAACAATAACCGTACACCTCGGAAAACCTGACGAACCTGCACAAAATGTTACTGTTCCGTTTACTGACTATATAAAAAGTGTTGCATCTAGCGAAATTTATCCCACATGGCCCGAAAATTCACTTCGTGCAAATATATATGCAATAGTCACTTTTGCACTAAACCGCATATATACAGAATATTATCGTTCTCGTGGTTATGACTTTGATATAACAAGCTCTACACAGTTTGACCAATCATACAAATACCAAAGAGAAGTTTTCAGTAATATAAGCAAAATAGTTGATGATATATTTAATAACTATGTTGTTAAACAGGGTAGTGTAGAACCATATTTTACACAATTCTGCAATGGTACAACCGTTACATGTGATGGATTGTCACAGTGGGGTACAGTACCGCTTGCCGAACAGGGAAAAAGCCCTTATGAAATACTTACTTACTATTATGGTAATGATATAAACCTTGTACGTAACGCTCCCGTTGATAAGATACCTCTTTCTTATCCGGGAACCCCTCTAAAAATGGGGGATTCAAACAACGATGTATTTATTATCCAAAATCAATTAAACCGTATTCGCCGAAATTTTCAAGCAATCCCTCGTATAAATTCACCAAAAGGTGTATTTACTGTTGAAACTGATAAGGCTGTCAAAGAATTTCAACGTATTTTTAACTTAACACCTGACGGTATAGTTGGAAAAGGCACATGGTACAAGATAAAAGAAATATTCAATAGTGTTAAAAAACTATCCGAATTAAACTCAGAAGGTCTGCAAATAGAAGATGTTACACCACCATTTGTTACTGAGATAAAAAAAGGAAGCAAAGGCGAAGGGGTTTCATTAATACAATACTATCTTACTGTCATTGGATATTTTACACCCACACTACCAGTAATTAATATTGACGGTGATTTTGGCCAAGAAACAGAAGATGCCGTATTTACTTTCCAATCTATATATGGACTACCGATTACCGGTAATGTTGGCAGATTGACATGGAACAAAATGCAAGAAATATATCTTGATATTATAAACTCTTTACCTGAAAATTATTTCCAGGGTGAAGCTAAACTATACCCTGGTTACTTTTTATCTCTGGGACTACGCAATAATGATGTGCATGATTTACAAAAATATCTTAATACTATTAGTCCCATTTCTCCAAAACTTTCCAAATTACCTATAACAGGATATTTTGGCACACAAACAGAAGCTGATGTCAAAGCATTTCAGAGATTATTCGGACTACCGCCTACCGGCACTGTCGGACCTGTTACATGGAACAAAATAGCGCTAGAATACAATAAATATATCAGAAAATAAAACCTATACACAAAAACAACCTCTATATTCTATTTTTTATAGAATATAGAGGTTGTTTTTATTTATAAGACTATTCTAAAAAATTAAACCAACTCAATGATAGCCATTTCTGCTGCGTCACCACGACGAGGTCCAATTTTTATTATACGTGTATAACCACCGTTTACATCTTTATATTTAGGTGCGATTTCATCAATCAATTTTTTAGCAACTGTTTCTTTTGTTATATAAGAATACACTTGACGTTTTGAATGTAAATCTCCACCGTTAGCAACTGTGATCATCTTTTCAGCCATAGAACGTACTTCCTTAGCTCTGGTAACTGTTGTTTCAATTTTGCCGTTTTCCATTAGGAAAGTTACCATAGCACGGAGCATAGCCTTTCTGTGGTCGGATGTTCTGCCCAGTTTTCTTACTCCTGGCATTTATAATCACTCCTTTTCTTTATGAATACTAATATGTTTTCTATATTTCGAAAACTTTTTCTTTCGCCTCTTTATTCTTCCTCATCAGTAAGATTAAAGCCTAACTCTTCAAGTTTAGCTATAACTTCTTCCAAAGACTTTTTACCCAGATTACGCACTTTCATCATCTCATCAGGAGATTTATTGATTAAATCTCCAACTGTATTAACATTAGCACGTTTTAGGCAGTTAAAGGCACGAACAGATAGGTCAAGCTCTTCAATGGTCATCTCAAGAATCTTATCCTTACCAGTGTCCTCTTTCTTTTCCAAAATCTCTGTTGAGCTCACTTCATCAGAAAGTTCTACGAAGTGGTTGAGTTGTCTATTGAGGATCTTGGCAGCAAGACTAACACCTTCTTTTGCAGATATGGTACCATCAGTCCATACTTCCAGTGTTAGCTTATCATAGTCTGTTATCTGTTCAACTCTGGTATTTTCAACCGAATAGTTCACCTTTAAAACAGGAGTATAGATACTATCAACAAAGATAGTACCAACAGGTGCGTCTGTACCCTTTTCCTTAGCAATTGCTTTGTTACGGTCAGCAGAAACATATCCTTGACCTTTTTCAAGTGTCAATTCCATATTTAGCTTTGCGCCCTCGTCCAATGTTGCAATGTGCATACCTGGGTCAAGAATTTCAACTTCGGAACTTCCTGTTATAGATCCCGCTGTTACCTCACATTCACCCTCGGCAGCTATTCTTACAGTTACAGGCTCGTCGCAATATAGTTTTGCTGTCAAACCTTTTATGTTAAGAATCATCTCTACAACATCTTCTTTTACTCCAGGTATTGTAGAAAATTCATGCTGTACACCGTCAATCTTTATTGACGAAACGGCTACACCAGGAAGCGAGGAGAGCAGAACTCGTCTTAAACTGTTTCCGAGTGTTATTCCAAAACCTCTCTCAAGTGGTGCTGCTGTAAATCTACCATAAGTACCATCTGATTTAAGCTCTTGGGTTTCTATCTTTGGCTCAATAATTTTAACCATAAAGTGTAACCTCCCCTATAAGACTTGTTGTTCTTATTACTTCCTACTATCTGTATGCTAATTATTATTTGCTGTACAACTCGACAATTAGGTGTTCCTGTACATCGTAGTCTAGTGACTCTTTATCAGGAGTACCAATTACCTTACCACTAAAATGCTCAGCATCTTTTTCCAACCACTTTGGAACAATTGACTTAGCATTCATTTCCATTAAAGCTTTAAACTTAACTGATGAACGGCTCTTTTCCTTAACAGAAATAACATCTCCCTCTTTTACTAAATATGAAGGAATATCTACCTTGTGACCATTTACTAAGAAGTGACCGTGACCAACTAGCTGACGAGCCTCACGACGAGTACTAGCGTAGCCAAGTCTGTAAACAACGTTATCTATTCTTGATTCTAGTATTTTAAGTAGGTTTTCACCTGTTAGACCTGCTTTCTTCTCAGCTAGAAGATAGTAGTGATAGAATTGCTTTTCCAGTACGCCATAAATGAACTTCAGTTTCTGCTTTTCATTAAGTTGTATGGCATACTCACTTTGCTTTTTATGCATGTTCTTCTGTGGTTTTCTATGTGTTTCTTTTGAAATGCCCATTACCATAGGAGATATGTTAAGTGTTGCACATCTCTTTAGAACGGGCTGTTTATTGTTAGCCATCTAAAAATACCTCCTTTATTTCAATTATACGCGTCTTCTTTTTGGTGGACGGCAACCATTATGTGGAATAGGTGTTACATCTTTAATCATTGTAACTTCAAGTCCAGCGCCTTGCAAAGCTCTGATAGCAGCTTCTCTACCTGCGCCGGGACCTTTTACAAATACTTCAACAGTCTTTAGACCATGCTCCATAGCTGCTTTTGCCGCAACTTCTGCTGCTGTTTGCGCAGCAAAAGGAGTAGATTTTTTAGAACCACGGAAGCCCAATCCACCAGCACTTGCCCAACTCAAAGCATTACCTTGAGTATCTGTTATAGTAACGATTGTATTGTTAAATGTAGACTGAATGTGAGCAGCGCCACGTTCAATGTTTTTACGTTCACGACGTTTACGAACAGTTGCCTTTTTAACAGCTTGTTTTGCCATTGTTCTTCCCCTCCTTATTTCTTCTTATTAGCAATAGTCTTCTTAGGACCTTTTCTTGTTCTTGCGTTTGTCTTTGTTCTTTGACCTCTTACTGGAAGACCTTTTCTATGACGAACGCCTCTGTAACAACCAACTTCAACAAGTCTCTTGATGTTAAGAGCAACTTCTCTACGAAGGTCACCTTCAACAGCAATATTTTTGTCAATGTAATCACGTATTGCGTTCTCTTGATCTTCTGTCAAATCTTTAACTCGAATGTCAGGATTTACACCTGTTGCTTCAAGTATTTTAGTTGCAGTTTGTCTGCCTATACCATAGATATAAGTTAGTCCTATTTCAACTCTCTTTTCTCTTGGTAGATCTATACCGGCTATACGAGCCATATATTTGCACCTCCATTATTCTGTGGATTTCCCATAACTACTAAATAAATTTTGTTATGGTTTTCACTCGAACTTTTCTAAAAAGTTCTTATTAGCCTTGACGTTGCTTATGCTTTGGGTTTGCGCAAATAACCATTATTTTACCCTTACGCTTAATAACCTTACATTTTTCGCAAATTGGCTTTACGGAAGGTCTTACTTTCATTTGAAATTACCTCCTTATTTAGTTTAACCTTTGTTTGAAATTCTTTTAAATTTCGTTATCGTTCATTTTCCACCATATTATTTAGAACGCCATGTAATACGTCCTTTTGTCAAATCGTATGGTGACATTTCTATTGTTACTTTATCACCAGGCAATATACGTATATAGTTCATACGAAGTTTACCTGATATATGTGCAAGTATCACATGGCCATTTGGCAGCTCTACTTTAAACTGTGCGTTTGGCAGTGCTTCCAAAACAGTACCTTCCAGTTCTATAACATCTTGTTTTGACACTTGGTATAACCTCCTTTAATCTAATTACTCACTTTATCGCCTATATCTTTTAGCAATTTAACAAGTTTTTTATTTCCTGTAACTAATGCAACATCAATTATCATATCAGTTGCCTCAATATGCTTTGGGTTTTTTGGCTTTGGACTTTCCAGCTTTCGCCTTTTACCGTCAGCCACAAAAAACTTTCCGTCTGCGTTATTAGTCACCATCATTA
Source organism: Angelakisella sp. (assembly GCA_020024515.1). Lineage (GTDB taxonomy): Bacteria > Bacillota > Clostridia > Oscillospirales > Ruminococcaceae > Angelakisella. Next base: position 12,580 of record JAHHTR010000022.1, on the reverse strand, counting down.
GTTTGCCTTTATCTCGACCACTCAATATTCTTACTACTGCACCAATGAGCACAAATATCACCTACTTATATTTTAGTAAGTATTACAGGGCCATTGTCAGTAATAGCTATTGTGTGTTCAAAATGTGCAGAAGGCAGACCCGAATCTGTAACTACTGTCCATTTATCATCTTTAACGTACACAGACGCTCCCTTAAGATTTATCATAGGTTCAATCGCTATTGTCATACCAGATGTCAATCTAAGACCTCTACCCTTTGTTCCGTAGTTTGGAACTTCGGGTGACTCATGAAGCTGTTTGCCACAACCGTGACCGACAAAGTCTCTAACAACTCCATAGCCAAAACTTTCGCAATAGCTTTGCACAGCATTACCGATATCGCCAAGACGATTTCCTGTTTGTGCAGCCTCTATACCAAGATACAATGATTTTTCGGTTACTGCAAGTAATTGTTTTAACTCATCACTTATTTCACCTGCACCTACTGTAAATGCGTTGTCCCCATAATAACCATTATATATCGCACCAACATCAATGCTAACAATATCACCTTCATTAACAAGCCTGTGTTTTGATGGTATACCATGAATAACTTCTTCATTTATAGATATACATGCTGCTGCCGGAAAACCGCCATAACCCAAGAATGCGGGTTTAGCGTTATTTTTGGTAATACAATCGTGTATTACACGATTAATTTCCCAGGTTGTTACACCCGGTCTTACAGCATCGACTCCTGCTTTTAGAGCAAGTGCCGATATTCTGCAAGCTTTTTGTATTTCTGTTATTTCGTTTTTGGTTTTCAGCACGATCATAGCTGTTCCTCCAACGCTCTCAACGTTCTTTCGGTTGTAACTTCCACTGAATCATCACTTTGAACAACTGTCAAAATGCCATTTTCCTTGTAGTATTCTACAACAGGATAAGTTGTCTTGTGGAAAATTTCCAAACGTTCTCTTACTGTTTCCGGTCTATCGTCTTTGCGTGTAATTAACTTACCACCGCAAAGTTCACAAAGTTCTCCTGTTTGTGAAGGATTGTACTTTGTGTGATAGCTTGTTCCACAGTTTTCACAAATTCGTCTTCCCGAAAGTCGCTCTATAACAGTTTCATCGGAAAGTTCTATATACAATACTCTGTCAATATGGATACCCATATCAACAAGAGCTTTTGCTTGTTCCATATTGCGAGGATATCCGTCTAGGATAAATCCGTTTTCGCAATCTGATTTTTGTAGACGAGCCTTGACTATTGGATTAATAACCTCATCTGATACAAACTTACCATCATCAATAAGACTTTTTGCAAGAATACCAAGCTCGCTACCACTCTTTATTGCTTCCCTAAGGGTTGCACCTGTGGAAATTGTAGGAATTTCGTATCTCTCACTAATAATTTCAGCTTGAGTACCTTTTCCTGCTCCCGGGGCTCCCATAATAATCAAATTCATTTTATAATCCTCCGCCGTATGTCGGATTACTCCAAGAAGCCTTTATGATGACGCATCATCATTTGTGATTCCAAGCTTCTAACAGTATCCAAAGCCACACCTACAAGAATGATTATTGATGTACCGCCAAGTGAGATATTCATTCCCATAAGTGAACCCAATATAATTGGAAGAATAGCTATAACTGCAAGCATTAAAGCACCAGCCAAAGTTACTCTGTTTATTCTCTTTTGAATGAACTCTACCGTCGATCTACCAGGTTTAATACCAGGTATTGCACCATGATTGCTCTTTATATTGTTAGCCATTTCAACAGGGTTGTATTGGATAGCAATATAGAAATAATTAAATCCTATAATTAGGAAGAAGTACAAGATAGCATATAGCCATGTGTTGTAGTTAAAGTATCCCAAGAATCTACCAAAACCTGTTATACCTTGTGGGTCAATAAAGCTTTTCAGTGTTCCTGGAATTGCAAGAAAAGTACTTGCAAAGATGATAGGCAAAACGCCTGACATTGATACTTTAATTGGAAGGTAAGATTTTTGACCTCCCCACATTTTGTTACCTCTTGTAATTTTTGCGTATTGAATAGTAATTCTTCTTTCAGCACTGTTCATTATAACAATGAAAGATATCATACCTATGAATAGCAAAATTACAAGTGGAACATATACATAGTATTGAGGACCTTTTGCAAAGTTTTGAATCAAACCATAGATAGCTCCCGGACCTCGTGAAACAATACCTACAAACAAAATCATAGATATACCGTTACCAATACCTTTTTCATCGATACGTTCACCCAACCATACAACTATCATTGAACCTGCTGTAAATGTTGCGACAATAGTAAGTGCTACAAGCACATTTGCGATACTGTTGTTGTATACACTAACAGCATTGTAACCATTTTTAAACAAGAAGTAAAATGCTATTGATTGAAAAACAGCAAGAGCTACTGTTGTATAACGATTGATTTTTTTCAGCTTCTTTTGTCCGTCTTCTCCTGACTTTGCCAGTCTCTCCAAAGGGGGGATAGCAACTGTCAACAGCTGAATGACAATAGATGCTGTAATATAAGGTGAGATAGAAAGAGCAAACAATGTTGCTTGACTAAGTGCACCACCTGTCAACACGTCCAAATATCCTAAAAGACTTCCATCAGCAGTCATCATAGATTGTAATGCAGCAGAATTCAAAAAAGGAACCGGAATTGCTGAACCCAATCGTACTACAACTAATATCATTAATGTGTACAATATTTTCTTACGTAAATCTGCAATTTTCCAAGCATTTCTAATGGTTTGCCACATTTTATTTCACCTCTGCCTTTCCGCCGGCTGCTTCGATTTTACTCTTGGCACCCTCGGAGAAAGCAGCTGCTTCTACTGTAAGTTTTTTTGTTAATTCGCCGTTACCTAATACTTTTACGCCGTCCATAGCATTTTTAAGTATTCCGACTTCAATTAGAGTTTCGGCATTAACAACAGCTCCGTTCTCGAAACATTCCAAATCACGTACATTTATTGTAGCGTATTCAGTTGCGAATATATTAACGAAACCTCTCTTAGGAATACGTCTGTGTAAAGGCATTTGTCCACCTTCAAAGCCCGGTCTTACACCGCCACCTGAACGTGCATTTTGACCTTTGTGTCCTTTACCAGCTGTTTTTCCGTTACCACTGCCAGTACCTCTACCAACTCTATAAGCTCTTTTTGTTGAGCCTTCAACTGGTGATAGTTCATGCAACTTCATTACTTGCACCTCCTTATTTGTTTAATACCTCTACAAGGTGTATAATCTTAGCGATTTTACCTTGAGTAGCCGCATTGTTTGGTTGCTCTGTAACATCGCCTATTTTTCTTAGACCCAGTGAATAAGCTGTAGCTATCTGGGGTTTTTTTCTACCTGCAAAACCTTTTACAAGTTTGATTTTAACTGTATCTGCCATAGTTAGCTACCTCCTTATCCTATCATTATTTCTTTTGTTGATTTGCCACGAATTGCAGCAACTTCGTTTACATCACGTAGTGATGCAAGACCTGCGATAGTAGCTGAAACAACGTTTGTTGGGTTGTTTGAACGTAGACATTTTGTTCTTATGTCACGAATACCAGCTGCTTCCAGCACTGCACGAACAGCACCACCTGCGATAACACCTGTACCTTGTGGAGCTGGTCTTAGCAGAACTTCGCCTGCACCGAATTTTCCTATAACTTCGTGTGGAATGCTTGTTCCTTTTAGAGAAACCTTAATTAGGTTTTTCTTAGCGTCCTCTATACCCTTGCGGATTGCGTCGGGAACTTCGGAAGCCTTACCAAGTCCAAAGCCTACTATACCGTTACCGTCGCCAACAACAACTAGTGCTGCAAACTTGAATATACGACCACCCTTAACCGTTTTAGTAACACGGTTAATAGCTACTACTGATTCTGTTAAATTTAATGCTGATGCATCTATACGAGCCAAAAAGTATCCCTCCTTCAATTAGAATTTCAGTCCGCCTTCACGTGCGCCGTCAGCAACTGCCGCAACACGACCGTGATATACGAAACCGCCTCTGTCAAAAACAACTGTTTCAATGCCCTTTGCTTTAGCTTTTTCAGCTACTGCAAGACCAACTTTTTTAGCTGCTTCAACGTTACCGCCAAAGCCATCAAAGCCTTTATCTTTTGTAGAAGCTGCAGCAAGTGTAACACCATTTACGTCATCTATCAATTGAGCATAGATGTTTTTGGCGGAGCGAAATACAGATAGTCTTGGACGTTCAGCTGTACCGCTTATTTTAGCTCTAACTCTCTTACGTCTTTTTATTCTTAACTCTTTTTTATCAAGTCTCTTTATCATATTTTAACTCCTCCTTTCTTACTTCTTACCTTTACCAGCTTTACCTTCCTTGCGGATAATAACTTCATCAACATATTTGATACCTTTACCTTTGTATGGTTCTGGCGGACGTTTTTCACGTACTTCTGCTGCAAATTGACCAACTTTCTCTTTGTCAGCACCTTTGATAATTATTTTGTTAGCTGATGGTACTTCTACTGTTATACCGTCTATTTCAGGCATGATTACTTGATGGCTGTAACCCAAGTTCATAACCAAATCTTTACCCTGCTTTGCAACACGATAACCAACGCCATTTACTTCTAACTCTTTGGAAAAGCCTTCGTTTACACCGTGGATCATGTTTGCAAGTAGTGTTCTTGTAAGTCCATGTAAGCTTTTTGTTTCTTTATCTTCATTTGCACGAACAACTTTTATTGTGTTGCCCTCTGTTTCAAAACTGATAACATCTGCAAATGTTTTTACAAGAGTACCGTTTTTACCTTTAACAGTAGCTGTGTTGCCATCGAACTTAATTTCTACACCTGCGGGGATTTCTATTAATTTATTACCTATTCTACTCATTATAGTTTACCCCCTTACCAGATGAATGCTAGAACTTCGCCACCAACATGTTCGCGACGAGCCTGTTTGTCTGTTATAACACCTTTTGATGTTGAAACGATTGCAATACCCAATCCTTTCAAAACCTTTGGCATTTCTTCGCTGCTTGAATAGATACGAAGACCTGGTTTTGAAACTCTGCGTAGACCTTGGATGATAGGTTTTTTGCCTTCACCATATTTTAGTGTTATACGTATTGTACCCTGTTTCTCGTCAGGGATAACTGTAAATGCTTTTATATAACCTTCGTCAAGAAGAATCTGAGCAATAGAAGTCTTCATTTTTGACGCAGGGATATCTACCGTATCATGCTTAGCACTATTCGCATTACGAATACGTGTTAGCATATCGGCAATAGTATCTGTAATATGCATGAGTGTACCTCCTTTTGCTTTTTAATTTACCAGCTTGCTTTCTTAACGCCTGGAATTTCACCTTTGTATGCTAGTTCTCTGAAACATATACGACAAACACCATATTTACGTAGGTAAGCATGTGGTCTGCCACAGATTTTACATCTGTTATATGCTCTGGTAGAGAACTTCGGTTCACGTTGTTGTTTAACTTTCATTGAAACTTTTGCCACTTTTCTCTACCTCCTATTATTTCTCAAATGGAGCGCCCATAAGTGTCAGTAGCTCACGAGCCTCTTCATCAGTATTTGCTGTTGTGATAAATGTGATATTCATACCACGAATTTTATCAATTTTTTCGTATTCGATTTCTGGGAATATAAGTTGTTCCTTAACACCCATGTTGAAGTTACCTCTACCGTCAAAACCGTTAGCGTTAATTCCGTGGAAATCGCGTACACGTGGTAATGCTATGTTGAATAGTTTTTCAACAAAGTTATACATATTTTCGCCACGTAGTGTAACTTTTGCGCCAATTACTTGACCTTCACGTAGTTTAAAGTTAGCAACGCTCTTTCTTGCACGTGTAGGAATAGCTTTTTGACCTGTAATTTTGCCTAGATCACCAATAATGTTTTCAATGATTTTAGCATTTTCTTTTAGCTCACTGCAACCAACGTTTACTACAACTTTTTCAAGTTTTGGGATTTGCATGACGCTTTTGTAGCCAAACTTTTTCATCAAAGCTGGAGCTATACTGTTTTTGTATTCTTCTCTTAATTGTGACATCACTCAATCTCCCTTCTATTAGTATTCAGCGTTGCAATGTTTGCAAACTCTTGTTTTATTACCTTTTTCATCAACTTTGTGAGCTAGACGTGTAGCTTTGCCACATTTTGGGCAAACAGCATTAACTTTACAAGCATACATAGCGCCTTCTGCTTGCACAATACCGCCAACTTCGCCTTGTCTGCGAGGTTTAACGTGTTTTGTCATCATATTGATGCCTTCGATAATTACTTTTTGTTCTTTTGGGCTAACTTCTAATACTTTACCTTTTTTGCCCTTATCTTTACCTGAAAGAACGACTACTGTGTCGCCCTTCTTAACATGAAGTTTATTCATCATAATCCTGCGACACCTCCTTATAATACTTCTGGTGCAAGTGAAAGAATCTTCATATAATCTTTTTCACGAAGTTCTCTTGCAACAGGTCCAAAAATACGTGTTCCTTTTGGGTTTTTATCATCTTTAATAATAACAGCAGCGTTTTCATCAAAACGGATGTATGTGCCGTCATCACGACCTACACCTTTAGCTGAACGAACTATAACTGCCTTAACTACATCGCCTTTTTTTACCATACCGCCTGGAGCAGCTTTTTTAACTGAAGCTACTACAACGTCGCCGATATTAGCATATCTTTTACGTGAACCGCCAAGCACGCGAATGCACATTAATTCTTTTGCACCTGTGTTGTCTGCCACTTTAAGATAGGTTTGCATCTGTATCACAGAGCGTTCCTCCTTTCAATGTCAACAAATGTTGACTTCCTCAAAATAATGTTTTACGTAGATTTTTTTCAAATAAAATCTGCAACTGGCTGGTGAACTCCTCACCCCACAGCGGGCTACATTTTTATCGAGTAAATCGAGTAACGAGCAATTCGACAAAAAATGTGCCAAACACTTTAGTAAAATGAGTTTCTATTTCAATAAGCCCTATAACAAATATTATTTAGCTTTCTCGATTATCTCGACAACTCTCCATCTTTTGTCTTTGGACAAAGGACGTGTCTCCATAATCTCAACTTTATCGCCAATACCGCAAGCGTTCTCCTCATCATGAGCTTTAAACTTAACTGTATTTTTTACGATTTTCTTGTATAATGGGTGCTTTACGTGGTCAACTATTGCAACAACAACTGTTTTATCCATCTTGTTGCTTACAACTGTACCAACACGAGTTTTTCTTAAATTTCTCTCCATAGCTGCGTCCTCCTCCCTTATGCTTTCTCACGGATTATTGTCATTATACGAGCAATATCCTTTTTAACAGCTTTCAATCTCATTGGATTTTCAAGTTGATTTATAGCGTGTTGAAAGCGAAGGTTGAATAGCTCTGCTTTCAAATCTGCTAATTTTTGATTTAGTTCTGCTACTGACAAATCTCTAATCTCAGTTGTTTTCATTAACCTTCACTTCCTTCCTCTACTTCTTTTTTAATGAATTTACATTTAACAGGTAGTTTGTGTGCAGCAAGACGCATAGCTTCACGAGCTGTTTCTTCCGGCACGCCACCTATTTCAAACATAACACGACCTGGCTTAACAACAGCTGCCCAGTATTCCGGGCTACCTTTACCTGAACCCATTCGAGTTTCAGCTGGTTTTTCTGTTATTGGCTTGTCTGGGAATATCTTAATCCAAACTTGACCGCCACGTTTGATGTAACGTGTCATCGCAATACGGGCAGCTTCTATTTGGTTTGATGAAATCCAAGCTGGTTCCAAAGATTGTAGACCGAAATCACCGTTAGAAACAAAGTTTCCACGCATAGCTTTACCTGTCATTCTGCCTCTGTGAACTCTACGATATTTAACTCTTTTTGGTAATAGCATTATTTCTGGCCTCCTTCTCTGCGTTGTTTACGTTCTGCCAAAACTTCGCCTGCATATATCCATACTTTAACACCTAGTTTACCATATGTTGTATCTGCTTCTGCAAAACCGTAGTCTATGTCAGCACGTAGTGTTTGTAGTGGAATTGTACCTTCGTGGTATTGCTCCGCACGAGCGATTTCAGCACCACCTAGACGACCACTAACTTGTGTTTTGATACCCTTAGCATTTGAGTTCATAGCTCTGCCGATAGCTTGTTTCATAGCACGACGGAATGAAGCTCTGCCCTCTAGTTGAGCAGCAATGCTCTCTGCAACAAGTTGTGCATTTGTTTCTGGGTTTTTAACTTCTATGACATTTACAGCAACGTCCATTTTTTGAGCTTTGCCGTTGTTTATCATTTTTTCGCATTCAAGACGTAGTTTTTCAATCTCTGTACCGCCTTTACCGATAACTATACCTGGACGAGCACAGTTTAAATGAATTTTAACTCTTGTTGCTGTTCTTTCAATTTCTATTTTAGCAATACTTGCATCATATAGTTTCTTTTTAAGGAATTGACGTAGTTTGTAGTCCTCTACCAAGATATCGCCGAAAGCGTTATCACGAGCAAACCAGCGGGAATTCCAATCTTTGATTATACCAACACGAATACCATGTGGATTTACTTTTTGACCCATAGTTTACCTCCTCCTTCAGCTTAGTCTCTCTCTCGTACAGCTATTGTAATGTGGCATGTTCTTTTTAGTATAGAAAATGCTCTACCTTGTGCACGAGGACGAATTCTCTTTAATGTAGGACCCGAAGTGACAAAACACTCGGATACGTACATATTTTTACGATCCATATTTTTCTTTTCATCGTTTGTTCCATTTGCAATTGCACTGTTAAGCAACTTTAATAGTGGCTCACATGCTGCTTTTGGTGTATATTTAAGAATAGCTAGTGCTTCTTCAACACTTTTACCACGAATTAGGTTAAGTACAATTTGTACTTTACGTGGAGATATTCTGCAATTTCTTAGGTAAGCTCTTGCTTCCATGTGTTTATCCTCCTTTCGGTCCATTATTTACTTTTTTTGTCTGCCGCATGTCCTCTGTAAGTACGTGTCGGCGCAAATTCACCTAATTTATGTCCTACCATATCTTCAGTTACATAAACAGGCACGTGCTTACGGCCATCATGTACTGCAAATGTGTGTCCAACAAATTGTGGGAATATTGTGGAAGAACGACTCCAAGTTTTTAGAACTTTCTTCTCACCTTTTGTATTCATATCTTCAACTCTTTCAAGCAGTTTAGGCTGCACGAAAGGTCCTTTTTTTGTACTTCTACTCATTTGTGTTGTTTGCCTCCTTTCAGCATGCCTTATTTATCATTACGACGTTTAACAATGAACTTGTTGCTGCTCTTTTTGTTTGAACGTGTTTTGTAGCCAAGTGCTGGTTTACCCCAAGGAGTAACAGGGCCTGGTCTACCGATTGGTGATTTACCTTCACCACCACCGTGAGGGTGATCGTTAGGGTTCATAACAGAACCACGTACTGTTGGTCTCCAGCCTAGGTGACGTGTACGACCAGCTTTACCGATATTTACGTTCTCGTGGTCGATGTTACCAACTTGACCGATTGTAGCGATACAGTTTTGTTGTATGTTACGTAGCTCACCTGAAGGAAGTCTTACAAGTGCATAACCGTTTTCTTTAGCCATTAGCTGTGCTTGGACACCTGCTGAACGAGCAAGTTGAGCACCTTTACCTGGGTAAAGCTCAATGTTATGGATAAATGTACCAACTGGAATTGATTCTAGTGGTAGTGCGTTACCAACTTTGATATCTGCACCTTTACCTGAGTAAATTGTGTCGCCTACTGCTAGTCCGTTAGGAGCAACAATGTATCTCTTCTCGCCATCTTCGTATTGAAGCAAAGCAATGTGAGCTGAACGGTTTGGATCATACTCTAGTGTTAGTACCTTTGCTGGTACATCTATTTTATTTCTCTTGAAATCTATAATACGATATTTTTGACGATTACCGCCACCGTGATGTCTTACGGTTATTTTGCCTGTATTGTTACGGCCTGAGTGTTTCTTTTGTGGTTCCAAAAGACTTTTCTCAGGAGCAACTTTTGACAACTTTGAGTAATCTGTACATGTCATATTACGTCTTGAAGCTGTCGTAGGCTTAAAAGTTCTAATAGCCATATCTTTACACTCCTTATAATATTTGGCGGAACAGGAGATGTTCCATACATTTTATTTTAAAAAACTTATTTATCTATGATAAATTATTGCATAGATTCAAAGAATTCAATAGCTTTGCTGTCTTCTGTCAAAGTAACGATAGCTTTCTTCCAGTTACTTGTGTAACCTTGGTATCTACCCATTCTTTTTAGTTTGCCGTGGCAGTTCATTGTGTTTACTTTCTCAACTTTTGTGCCAGGGAATACAGCTTCTACTGCTTTTGCAATTTCAATTTTGTTTGCATTTTTTGAAACTTTAAATGTGTACTTACGTAACGCAATAGCTCCCATACTTTGCTCTGTTATAACAGGAGCAATTATAATATCTTGTGCTGTTTTCATTATGCGTACACCTCCTCAAGTTTATCAAGAGCTTCTACTGAAAGAATTACTTTGTTAGCATTTAGCATATCATATGTGTTTAGTGATGTTACTACTGCTGTTTTAGCACCTTTTATGTTGCTTGCACTCTTTACAAGCATTTTATCAACTGTTGCTGTAACTATTAAAGGTTTACGCTCAGCGTTTAGAGCTTTTAGCATATCAACAACTGTTTTTGTTTTGTACTCTGTTGCTGCTAGTCCTTGAACTAGTACTAGTTCGTTTTCCAGAACTTTTGCAGAAAGAGCAGATTTTATACCAAGAACACGCACTTTTTTGTTTAGTGTGTAGTTGTAGCTACGTGGTTTTGGACCAAGAGCAACACCACCGTGTCTCCATTGTGGACTTCTTGTTGAACCTTGTCTTGCATGACCTGTTCCTTTTTGTTTCCAAGGTTTTTTACCGCCGCCGCTAACTTCTGTACGTGTAAGAGTGGACTGTGTACCTTGTCTTTGGTTTGCAAGATAATTCTTTACAACGTCGTGTAGAACGCTTTTGTTTGGTTCTATACCAAATATACTTTCGTTAAGCTCTCTCTCTCCAACGTTTTTACCTGTCATATCATAAACAGTAACCTTTGGCATTCTCATTCACTCCTTCCTTACGCTTTTACAGTATTTGTGATGTAAACTATTCCGTTCTTTGGACCGGGAACAGCACCACGTACTGCAATCAGATTGTTTTCAGCATCTATCTTAACTACATCAAGATTTTGTACTGTAACTCTTTCAGCACCCATATGTCCAGGTAGACCTTTACCTTTGAATACGTGTGCACCGTCAATAGAACCGTTTGAACCAGCATGACGGTGAACAGGACCTGTACCGTGTGTTGATTTTAGTCTGTGGTTGCCGAAACGTTTAATTGAACCAGCATAACCTTTACCTTTTGATATACCGCATACATCAACACGGTCGCCTGTTGCAAATACATCAGCCTTGATTAAGTCGCCTACATTCATAGCATCAATATTGCTTAGTCTAAATTCTCTTAGATTCTTTTTAAGAGCTACATCGCCCTTTGCAAAATGTCCCTTGATTGCTTTGTTCGCACGCTTGTCGCTTAGCTCCCCAAAACCGATCTGCACAGCTTCATAGCCGTCGTTTTCGATTGTTTTCTTTTGAACAACTGTACATGGGCCTGCTTCAATTACTGTAACAGGGATAATTTTGCCATTTTCATCAAAAAGTTGTGTCATACCAACTTTTTTACCGATGATACATTTCTCCATTGTGTTTTTCCTCCTAATTTGGTTATTGGTTGACTTTGTCAACATGACCGGCAGGTTTACTCACCTATTGTATATGAAACTTTGAAATCAAATTATAGTTTAATTTCTATTTCAACACCTGCTGGAAGCTCTAGAGTTTTAAGTGCATCTACTGTCTTGTTTGATGGACGTAGGATATCAATAACTCTTTTGTGAGTTCTCATTTCAAATTGCTCACGAGCATCTTTGTACTTGTGTACAGCACGTAGTATTGTTACAACTTCTTTCTCTGTTGGTAGTGGAATAGGGCCTGATACTTTAGCACCTGTTCTGCTTGCTGTTTCAACTATTTTCTCAGCTGCACCATCAACTATTTTGTGGTCATAACCTCTAAGCTTAATTCTGATTTTCTCTTTGACTGCCACTAATCATCGCCTCCTTAAAAATTTCATTTATCCTTGGCGACGGTCACAAAGCGTTTTAAACAAGTAAACTATTCCGGGTGTTCCGTAACTTTTCGTATAAAAAACGAGGATTTTTCCCTCTGTCATTTTAAAAACTACTTTTGTAGTGAATTGTCCGCCAATCACATTAATCGGATATATACTCTATCTTGTTTTGCTTGTGCTTACCGCCCGGTTTAAAATCGGACATACTCCGTAAAAATTACCCGCATAATTACGGCAACCTCTTACATCATCGCATATCATAAGAACCATAAAAGTTCTTGTGTCGCAGTCACGCCTAATTATAATAACACATCATATTTCTAATTGCAAGTATTTTTTCATATTTTTCTGTTTTTTATTAAAATTTCTTTTTTTTACAAAAACAAATCTCTTTTTATATCGTTTTTTACCGTATTTATATAAAAG
>JAHHTR010000021.1 GCA_020024515.1 Angelakisella sp. | reverse complement strand
CTTGGCATAAAAATTCCCCCTTTGGTAGTTTATTTTATTCTACCATATGGGGGTTTCTTTTTTCTATGTCCATTTTTAATGGACTTGTTCAATTAAACAAAATCAGTTTTTAAATAAAAATTAAATTCTATACTTATCAAGATAATCTATTATGTAATATTAAACTTGTGTTGCACCATCTACTGTAAGAGTTGCTCCTGTAATATAGCTTGCTTTATCACTTGCAAGGAATACAAAAGCATTTGCAACTTCTTCCGGCTCTCCGACTCTGCCAAGTGGGATAGTTGCAGCTATTCTGTCAACCATTTCTTTTGGTAGTGCTGCCACCATATCTGTACGTGTAACACCAGGTAATATTGCGTTCACTCTAATATTATCTTTGCCAAGCTCTCTTGCCAATGATTTTGTAAGTCCGTTAACTGCAAATTTTGATGCAGGATATCCACAACCTGATGGTTGACCATAAATACTAACCATTGAACTTGTGTTTAGTATTACTCCACCACCTTGCTCTTTCATTATCGGAGCAACAGCCTTTGCACAATAGAAAACTGAATTAACATTCAAATTCATTATGTTATCAAAAGCTGATGGCTCATAATTATATATAGGCTCTCTTGCAGAAATACCGGCATTATTTACCAAAATATCTATTTTACCATAATGCTCTTTAACTTCACTTATAGCCTTTTCCACTTCACTGTAACTTGATAGATTTGGTGACAATCCCATAACATCAGCATTTGGATATTCAGCTTTTACTTCTTCAAGTGCCTTATTTACTGTTTCAGGTTTTGAACCAAACAAAGCCACAGATGCACCTTCTGACAAATATGCCTTAACAATGGCTATACCAATTCCTCTTGTACCACCTGTTACAACCGCTATTTTACCTTTTAACATAATTTAGTTCCTCTCTATAAATAATAATTGTTAATTAAATAACTATTTAATTCTATCATATTATCAATAAAAAGTAAATCCTATTTTTGACTAATCTTTTTAAAAAAATTAGTCTATTTGTACAAATTATTTTTTAAAAAAAAATAATTTTTATTGTATTTTTAAGATATTTATGTTATCATACTTGTTGTGATTTACGTTATACTGTTTAATTTTAATAAAATTGTAAATTACCTCTTTTCTATTAAATAAATAACAAGGAGAAAAGCATTATGAAACTTAACTACAAGCGAACTTTTTTTATAGGTTTTGCATTTATGTCAATTTGTGCTTTTTGGCAAACCTATGACAACATTATCCCACTTATTTTACAAAATACTTTTCATTTAAATGAAGTAGCTATTGGTGTAATAATGGCAATAGATAATATACTTGCAGTAATACTACTTCCGTTACTTGGTTCACTTTCAGATAAAGTAAGTACGCCACTAGGTAAACGAACACCTTTTATCTTGGTCGGAACTATTCTTGCTGTTATATTTATGATGATAATGATATACGCAGATTTTAGTGCAAATATATGGCTTTTTGTTGTTGCACTGGGTATGACACTTCTTTCAATGGCACTGTATCGCTCACCTGCTGTGGCACTTATGCCTGACCTTACCCCAAAACCACTGCGCAGTAAGGCAAATGCGGTTATTAATCTGATGGGTGCAATAGGCGGTATGTATTCACTGCTATTAACAGCTGTACTTGTCAAAAAAACTGTCAATAAAGCTAACTACCTACCACTATTCATAGGTATCGCCCTTATTATGATAGTTTCCATAATCTTTTTGGTTTCTACTATCAATGAAAACAAAGTTGCAAAACAAATAGCCGAAGAATATCCCGAAGAAGTTGAAAAAAATACAACAAATAAAAATCCAAAGACTAAAATGCCAAAAGATGTACGTATGAGTCTTATATTCATACTTCTTTCCATATTTTTGTGGTTTACGGCATACAATGCGGTTACAACAGCATTTTCACGATATGCCGAAAATGTATGGGGATTGCAGGGTGGTAGTTTTGCAAACTGTTTAATGGTTGCTATGGTCGCAGCTATTTTGAGCTATATACCAATTGGATTTATCAGTAGCAAACTCGGACGCAAAAAAACTATACTGCTTGGTCTTGTGCTTATGTTTATAAGCTATTTCTCCGTTATCTTCGCAACTACATATACACCTATAATAAATGTCGCTTTTGCTCTTGTCGGTATCGGTTGGGCAACTGTCTCAGTAAACTCATTGCCAATGGTTGTTGATATGGCGTCCGGTAATGATGTCGGTAAATTTACCGGTTTATACTATACTTTTTCTATGACTGCACAAATACTTACACCTATAATATCAGGATTTCTACTGCAAAATGTATCTTACAAAACACTGTTCCCTTATGCCACATTTTTTACAACATTGGCATTTATAACAATGCTTTTTGTAAGACACGGCGATACAAAACCTATCGGTAAAAAAAGTTTTATAGAAAACTTTGATATAGAGGACTAAAAACATATATTTAAAATTTACGGACAGTCACAATTTTTGTGGCTGTCTGTACTAAATATCAAATAAAAGAGGTTATAAAATGTACATATTAATTTATTTAATAACTATACTATTAATTGTGTCAATATTATATTTATTTTTGCTATTCCCACGTATAAAAAAGCCGGAATATCACGAATTTACCAAATGGCACTATGCACATCGCGGCTTTCATAATAATGACGGTGATGCTCCCGAAAACTCCATAAGAGCATTTGAACTTGCGGTTAAGAATAACTATGGTATAGAACTTGATGTACAGCTTACAAAAGATGATAAATTAGTCGTTTTTCACGATTGCACACTCAAACGTGTTTGTGGAATTGACGGTAAAATAAGCGAATATAATTATGACGAACTTCAAAAATTCAATCTATGTTACTCTAACGAAAGCATACCTCTTTTTTCCGATGTGCTTGCAAAAGTAAACGGTAAAGTTCCACTGATTATTGAAATTAAATTTTACACAAATATAGCTCATGTATGTGAAAAAACTATGGAATGTTTAAAAGACTACAAAGGACTATACTGCGTTGAATCATTTAATCCGATGGGTGTTGCTTGGTTTAGAAAGCATTATCCGAATATTTTACGCGGACAACTTTCATCTAACTTTAAAGAAGATTATAAGAATAACGAAACTTCCGGCAGAAAATATGACTTAGCTGCATTTTGTACTCGTCATTTATTAAGTAACTTTCTTGCAAGACCTGACTTTATTGCATATAACCATAAATACAAAAATTCAATTTCACGCAGAATATGTAAACTACTGGGAAGTGTTGGTGTAACATGGACTATTCATACTCATAATGATATGAAAAAATGTTATGATGATTTTGATATGTTTATTTTTCAAGACTTTAAACCAACTTTACCCACTAAAAATAATTAAAATAATATAAATGTTAATACTTTTTTAATAATCAGTAATAAAAATTTACAATAAAACTAATATTAATTAATGAAAAATATATATAATGACATTATTCACCAAATTTGTATGTTTTTTATTGCAAAAATATTATGGATTTGTTATAATATCAACAAGTAAAAGTAAAATCAAATTTAGTTAAATAGATTACATTTTATTTTTTCGATGAATGGACAAATTTTCTCAACCGATAATGTTGAATTATGGTGCATAGCACCTTATTGAAAAGGGATTTGTATGGATAATAAATCTAATAATCTGCAAATATTTAAGAATATAACTCTGCTTACACAGGTAGGCTTAACTGTTGCTACTCCACTTGTCATTTGTATATGGGGTGCATCTTGGTTAAAAAACAGATTTAATATGGGTGAATGGATAGTTCTCGTAGGTATACTCTTAGGTATTGGTTCTTCTGTCAGTGGTCTTGTGGAATTTATTCGCTATCAATCAAAAAAAGCAAATAAAGAAACAAAAACGCCCACTGGCTTCAATAAACATTGATAATGAAAAAACAAAATGAACAAAATTTTGTTTGGCTGTTTGTTTCACATAAAAATCTGATAATGGTAACACCTATCGTTACTATGAATTTTATCTCATTTATGAAACCTCAAAATTTCATTGTTTTGTATGACAACGAAAAATATATCGTAAATTTAAACAGACAAACCATAAAAAAACAATTTCAATACATATAAATATCATATTTATAAAAATAAACACAACGATATAAAATATGTTTTTACCTATCCTAACGGTGCTGAATATATTAATCCAAAGAAAATCAGAAATCTTTTTTCACATTTTTAAAATACTTAACTGTCAACAAACATTATGTTATGGAACTGCATAGATATTCCGAACCCACTATTTTTAATTTGATAAATATACGTATTTTCGGAACACTTATTATATTTTTGGCTTTTATCTATATGTTCTCTTAAATATTTTAATAAAAACTGAAAGGACTAAATTTATATGATTAAAGTACAATCGGCTGTAAAAAAAGAAACTTCCAATATTGCAATAGGTACACTTTCTTTATCTGCAATTATGTTGGTAGCTTTTCTGATATTCAAAAAATTTGATTATACTGTCATATTAGGGACTCTTTTGGGTAGTGGTTGGGCAATTCTCAATTTCTTTTTGATGGGCTTAACTGTACAAAAAGCAACAAATGAAGAAAACGAAAACAGAAGCAGATCAATTATGCAATTTTCTTACAGTATGCGTATGCTTGCTACACTGGGAGTAGGTGCATTGGGTGTATTTGTCCCAATATTTAACTGGGTAGCAGTTATTTGCCCTATTTTATTTCCTCGCATAACCATTTTTGTTATGACTATAAAAAACCATAAAATAAACAAGAAGGAGGAAAACTAGATGGAAATTTCCGTTTCAGGTGCTAAAATTTATTATAAAATTCCGATTTTTGGCGGAATACCGATAACAGAAACACTTGTTAATACATGGATAGTTATGGCTATTATTGTAGGACTTTGTATTTGGCTGACACGTGGACTGAAAGTACATGCAACAAGCAAAAAACAAATCGTTGCAGAATTTTTAGTTGAGACAGCCAATAACTTTGTTTGCGGCAATATGGGTGAAAAATTCAAAGGCTATGTGCCTTTTATCGCTTCACTGTTTGTACTGTCTATGGTAAGTAATCTTATCAGTTTAACAGGTATGTATTCTCCAACAGCTGATTTATCCACTGAGCTTGCTTGGGCTTTACTTGTATTTGTTTTAATCACATATACTAAGATAAAGACAAACGGACCTTTGGGATACTTAAAAGGTTATACACAGCCAATAGCTGTACTTACACCTTTTAATATTATCAGTGAAATAGCAACACCTATTTCTATGGCATTTCGTCATTTTGGTAATATTGTTTCCGGCTCTGTAATAACAACTCTTGTATATGCGGCATTGGCGGCTCTTAGCCATGCACTGCTTGGTTGGTTACCGCAAGCTATCAACAATATTCCACTATTTCAAGTTGGTCTACCGGCATTTTTATCGGTATATTTCGATTTATTCTCGGGCTGTTTGCAAGCATTCATCTTTACAATGCTTACAATGATGTACATTTCTTCGGCAGCAGAATAATAAGACACAAAAAAATCATCAATCAATGTTATAAGAAAACAATACTTATAGCATAGAAAATAAAAAAACTAAATTATATTTATTTGGAGGAAAAATATTATGGAAAAAGCGATTGTTTTAGCAGCATCAGCAATAGGTGCAGGTCTAGCTATGATAGCAGGTATAGGCCCCGGTATAGGTGAAGGTTACGCAGTTGGTAAAGCGTGTGAAGCTATCGGTCGTCAACCGGAGTGCAAAGGTGAAGTTACACAAACAATGCTACTAGGTTGTGCCGTTGCGGAAACAACAGGTATCTACGGTTTCATCGTTGCCCTAATACTACTATTTGTTAATCCATTCATTGGCAAACTTTAATATTTAAATACGCAAAATAAAAACTATATTTGATTAACAAAACGGTTAGAAAGGAGGGCTTTTATGAATCAAGAACTTGTTTCTATTGAGGTGTGGACAGTCATAGCACAATGGTGTAACTTACTTATACTGTTTTTGCTTATAAAAAAATTTTTATTTAAACCTGTACAAAATATTCTAAACAAAAGACAAGCCGAAATAGATACTTTGTATAGCAGTGCAAATGAGGCAAACAAAACTGCACAAGAATTAAAAGAAAATTATGAAACACATCTTAAACAAGCCAAAGAAGAAGCTGTTGAGATAATAGCCAGTGCAAATCAAAAAGCTCAAAAACAAAGTGAAGACATAGTGCGTGAAGCTCATGAACAAGCAAGCAATATTACTGCAAAAGCTAATGTTGAAATTGAGCAAGAACGTAAAAAAGCTCTTAACGAAATTAAAGATGAAATATCTGATATTGCTATTAATATTGCATCAAAAGTTGTTGAAAAAGAAATTTCAGCAAAAGACCACGAAAGGCTTATTGAAGAATTTATCAATAATGTTGGTGATGCTGTATGACAGAAGTAGCAAAAGCTTATGGCGGTGCTTTGTATGAACTTAGCATGGAAAACGGCAATACAGAGGATATTTTAAATCAACTGATAGTGCTAAAAGACGGATTTACCGAAAATCCGCAATTTGCAAAACTTTTAAATGCGCCTAACCTAAAAAAACAAGAAAGACTTGAAATTTTAGATAACAGTTTTAAAGATAAAATTGATATATCTATACTAAACTTTATGAAAATTCTTGTTGAAAATTCTTACATCAATTATTTTTGTGAATGTGCAACAGAGTTTAGAAACAGATATAACACCGATAATAACATTATTGATGTTACTGCTGTTACAGCAATTACTCTAAGTGACGAATTAATGCAAAAGCTTTGTACTAAACTTGAAACCGTTACAGGTAAAAAAGTTTCTATAACAAATAAAGTTGACACAAAAATTATTGCCGGTATAGAACTACAAATGGAAGGTGTACAGCTTGAAAGTAGTGTTAAGAGCAAAATAGATGCTATACGCAAATCCTTGCTTAATTTAACAGCATATTAATATAAAAATTAGATAAACTGCACTATACTTGCAGAATAATGAAAGTTGGTGAGACTATGCAATTACGTCCTGACGAAATAAGCAGTATAATTAAAAGTCAGATAAAAAATTATGAATCAAAAATAGAACAAAACGAAACAGGTACAGTTATCCTAGTAGGTGACGGTATAGCAAAGGCATACGGCCTTGAAAAATGTATGGCGAACGAACTTGTTGAGTTTTCAAATGGCGAATACGGCATGGCTCTTAACCTTGAAGAAAACTCAGTATCAATAGTTATGCTGGGTTCTGACCAAGGTATAAAAGAGGGCGACATCATTAAACGTACAGGTAAAGTTGTTTCTGTTCCTGTTGGCGAATCAATGATTGGTCGTGTTGTAAACGCACTGGGTCAACCTATTGATGGAAAAGGCCCAATAGAGACAAAAGAATTCAGACCTATCGAAAGCAATGCTCCCGGAATCATCGAAAGAAAGAGTGTTTCTGTTCCGCTACAAACAGGTATCAAAGCTATTGACAGTATGATTCCTATTGGTCGTGGTCAACGTGAGCTTATCATCGGCGACCGTCAAACAGGTAAAACTGTTATTGCAACCGATACTATCATCAACCAAAAAGGTAAAGATGTTATTTGTATCTATGTTGCTATCGGTCAAAAGAATTCAACTGTTGCAAACCTTGTAGAAACACTTCACAATAACGGTGCTATGGACTACACAATAGTTGTATCTTCAACAGCAAGCGAACTTGCTCCTCTACAATATATTGCTCCATACTCAGGTTGTGCAATAGCAGAATACTTTATGGCACAAGGTAAAGATGTACTTATTGTTTATGATGATTTGTCAAAACACGCAGTTGCTTACCGTGCGCTATCACTGCTAATTCGTCGTCCACCCGGACGTGAAGCGTACCCAGGTGACGTATTCTACCTACACAGCCGTTTGCTTGAACGTGCTGCACGTGTGGCTCCGGAATACGGTGGTGGCAGTATAACAGCTTTGCCTATTATCGAAACACAGGCAGGCGACGTATCAGCTTACATTCCAACAAACGTAATTTCTATTACAGACGGACAGATATTCCTAGAAACAGAGCTATTCCATGCAGGTATTATGCCGGCTGTTAATCCGGGTATTTCTGTTAGCCGTGTTGGTGGTTCAGCACAGATAAAAGCTATGAAAAAAGTTTCAGGTAGCCTAAAACTTCTATATTCACAATATCGTGAGCTACAAAGTTTTGCACAATTCGGTTCTGACCTAGACGCAGATACAAAACGTCGTCTTGCACAAGGTGCACGTGTTGTTGAAGTTCTGAAACAAGACAGAAACACACCTGTTGACGTAGCTAACCAAGTTGCTATAATCTATGCTGTTGTCAACAATCATCTTGACGATATCGAAGTTAGTGATGTAAAAGCATTTGAACAAGAGCTTTACAAAACTATCGAGGTAAGGTACACCGAATATACAAACATTATCCACAATACAGGTGCGCTAAGTCAAGAAGCAGAAAATATGCTTCGCAATGCCATAGATGAAACAAAGAAATCTTTCCTACAAACAAAATAATAAGCAGTATAAAACAATATAATATTTTAATATAAAATATTTTGTATGTAAAAGGAAAGGGGTTAATATATGGCAGGCGCTTCAATGAAAAATATAAAAATCCGCATAAAAAGTGTTGAAAGCACTATGCAGATTACAAAAGCTATGGAGCTTGTAGCCTCATCTAAACTCCGCAAGGCAAAAGAGAGAGTTGAAAAAAGCAGACCTTACTTTAAAATTCTCCACGATACTCTTTGCGACATTATAGAAAATAACCGCGAATTTACATCTGATTTTGTAATTAAAAGAAATGTAAAAAAGGTTGGCTATATCGTTATCGCAGGTGACAGGGGACTTGCCGGCGGTTATAACAACAACTTGTTTAAAACTGTCATAAACCATATCAGCGAACGTTCAAAAGAAGAAATTGCTATTTTGCCTATCGGTAAAAAGGCAGTGGAATACTTTGACAAACGTGGCTACGAAATTCTAACAAAAGAATTTGCAGTTGCCGAAGATGTATCTGTCAGCGATTGTTTTGAGATAAGCAGACTTATTTCAAAAGAGTTTTTGAGTAAACATTTTGACGAGCTCCATATAGCATACACTCGTTTTGAGTCTATGTTGTCACAAACTCCCGATGTTATAAAAATTCTTCCTCTGTCAATAGAGAAAGAAAATAAGGAAACTGACAACAAGTCTAAAATGATGACAATTTACGAACCTTCTAGTGAAACTGTTTTCGATTCTATTGTTCCGGAATATATATCAGGTATGATATATGGTGCAATAAGCGAGGCGTGGGCATCAGAACTTGGTGCAAGACGTACCGCTATGGATTCGGCTAGTAAAAACGCAGGCGAAATGATAGAAACATTGAGCCTAAAATACAACAGAGCAAGACAATCGGCAATCACACAGGAAATTACCGAAATTGTTGCAGGCTCCGAAGGTACTTGATAATAAATATCATACTTTTAAAGATAATCAAAATAATTATAAGGAGAAATGTGCATGAACGAGCAAAACAGAGGTACAGTTGTTCAAATTATCGGACCTGTACTTGACATAAAATTTGCCGACGGTCATCTGCCCAATCTTTTGAATGCCATTGAAATAAACCACAATGACAAAAAAATTGTACTTGAAGTTGCACAGCACATAGGCGACAATATTGTTCGCTGTATAGCTATGAGCTCCACAGATGGTCTTGTTAGAGGCATAGAGGCAATAGATACAGGTGCATCAATCAGTGTTCCCGTAGGTAAAGAAACTCTTGGTAGAGTATTCAACCTACTGGGTGAACCTGTTGATAATAAACCTGCTCCTGAGACAAAAGAAAAATGGGAAATTCACCGTGATCCACCAAGCTACGAAGAACAAGAGAGTACAACTGAGATACTTGAAACAGGTATTAAGGTTGTTGACCTTATCGCTCCTTACGCAAAGGGTGGTAAGATAGGTCTATTCGGTGGTGCCGGTGTTGGTAAGACAGTTCTTATTCAGGAACTTATAAACAACGTTGCCAAACAACATGGTGGTATATCTGTATTCGCCGGTGTTGGTGAGCGTACACGTGAAGGTAACGACCTATATAACGAAATGATAGAAAGTGGCGTTATTGATAAAACAGCCCTAGTATACGGTCAGATGAACGAGCCACCGGGAGCAAGAATGAGAGTTGCCCTAACAGGTCTTACAATGGCTGAATATTTCAGAGATACAGAAGGACAAGATGTTCTTTTGTTTATCGATAATATCTTCCGTTTCACACAAGCAGGTTCTGAAGTTTCTGCTCTACTGGGACGTATGCCATCAGCCGTTGGTTACCAACCTACACTTGCTACCGAAATGGGTCAATTACAAGAAAGAATTACATCTACAAAGAAAGGCTCTATAACATCTGTACAGGCTGTTTACGTTCCTGCCGATGACCTTACTGACCCTGCTCCTGCTACAACATTTGCCCATCTTGATGCAAAGACAGTTCTTAGCCGTGAGATTTCATCTCTTGGTATTTATCCTGCCGTTGACCCACTTGAATCTTCAAGTAGAATTTTGACTCCTGACATTGTTGGTGAAGAACACTACAAGGTTGCCCGTGATGTTCAAAGAATACTTCAAAGATACAAAGAGCTACAAGATATCATAGCTATTATGGGTATGGACGAACTAAGCGACGATGATAAACTAATCGTTAGCAGAGCAAGAAAAATCCAACGTTTCCTATCACAACCATTTACTGTTGCTGAACAGTTTACAGGTTTTGAGGGTAAATATGTTCCTGTAAAAGAAACAATTCGTGGATTTAGAGAAATTATTGAAGGTAAACACGACGACTTGCCTGAATCTGCATTCTTGTTCGTGGGTACTATTGATGAGGCAGTGGAAAAAGCTAAGAAGGGGGTATAATTTGCGATGAACACATTTCATCTACAAATAGTTACACCTGACGGGCTATTCTTTGACGGAGATGCCGAAAAACTTATTGTACGTACAACAACAGGTGACGTTTGCATACTTGCTCGTCACGCTGACTATGTTACACCATTGGGTATGGGACAAGCAAAAGTAACCATCGACGGCAAAGTACGCAAAGCTGCGTGCATTGGTGGATTACTCAGTGTTGTAAAAGGTGAAGTTCGACTTGTTCCAACTACCTTTGAATGGGCAGAGAACATCGACAAAGAACGTGCATTGCGTGCAAAAGAAAAAGCACAAGAACGTTTGAAAAACACAAACAACAACAAAGAATTTGCCCTTATAGAAGCAAAATTAAAACGTGCTCTTGTACGTGTTTCTGTTTCTGATAAATAATTTTTAAAATTTAACAATTAATTACCGCTTATGTTAGTAAGATACCGACATAGGCGGTATTTTTTTATTTAAAAATAATATCTTAATTTTTATACATTAGTATATTTTATAAAAATATGTAAAAAATAATTAGTGTAAAATTATTCCGATTAAGGAGGTATTATTTTTGAAATACACACCTAAGCAATATAAAGAAATATCAAAAGAAATGACATACCACACAAATTCATTAAAAAATTGCGTTTTTGCTTTTTTGGTAGGTGGGGCAATCTGTACACTTGGGCAAGCACTTTTGGAACTCTATAAAAGTTTTGGACTTGACAAAAATATGGCTGCTACTTGTGTATCTATATCACTTATTTTTTTGTCTGTACTTCTTACAAGTTTAAATATATATGATAAAATAGCAAAATACGCAGGAGCTGGTACACTTGTCCCAATTACAGGATTTGCAAATGCTATGTCATCAGCGGCAATTACCTTTAAAGCAGAGGGCTATATAATGGGAGTAGGTGCAAAAATGTTTACTATTGCCGGTCCTGTTATTGTATACGGAATATCGGCAGCCGCACTGTATGGAGTTATTTATTATATATTAACATTGATTTAGAGGTGGAATAAATGGCAATACAAAAAGGAAAAAGTACTTTAATATTAGATAATCAGCCATCAATAGTAGCATCGGCATCAGTAGTAGGAAAAAAAGAGGGCGAAGGACCTTGCAGTAAAAATTTTGATATGATTATTGATGACGGCTATTTTGGCGAAACAACATGGGAAAAAGCAGAGAGTAAACTACAAAAAACAGCTGTGAACTTGGCACTCAAAAAAAATAATCTTACACCGAATGATATTGATATTTTGTTTGCCGGCGACCTACTTAATCAGTGCATAGGCTCGGTATATGGTATGCGTGATTTTAAAATACCGTTCATAGGACTTTACGGTGCTTGTTCAACAATGGCAGAATCACTTATTATGGCATCACTGTTTATTGAAAGTGGTTTTGCAAAAAGAACTTGCGCTGTTACTTCTTCACACTTTTGCTCAGCCGAAAGACAATTCCGATTTCCGCTTGAATATGGCTGTCAACGTACACCAACAGCACAATGGACCGCAACAGCATCTGGCTGTGCAATACTTGAAAAACATCAAGAAAACAAACCATTTGTAAAAGCTGTAACTATTGGAACGGTTGCAGACTATGGAATAAATGATGTAAACAATATGGGTGCGGCAATGATGCCTGCCGCAAACGATACAATACTCACATTTTTTAAAGATACAGGCTATTCACCAGAGGATTTTGACAAGATAGTTACAGGTGACTTATCGGCTGTCGGCAGTGAACTGTTAATCGAGAGTCTGAAAAAAGAAGGACTTGATATATCCGAACAACACAGAGACTGCGGACTGATGCTGTATGATCGAAGTACGCAAGATGTAGATGCAGGCGGCTCAGGTTGTGGGTGTTCGGCATCTGTACTTTGTTCAACATTATTAAAAGAATTATGTGAAAATGAAACTAAAAATATATTATTTATTGCAACAGGCGCATTAATGTCACCAACATCACTGCAACAAGGCGAGAGTATCCCCGGAATTGCACACCTTTTGCACATAAGTATATAAAAAGGAGTATTAAAAATGATATATCTAAAAGCCTTTATAGTAGGTGGGTTATTTTGTGTAATCGGTCAAATACTAATAGACTATACACGTCTTACACCTGCAAAAATCCTTGTCGGCTATGTTGTTATGGGTGTAATACTCGGAGGTATAAATATATATCAGCCTCTGATAGATTTTGCCGGCTGTGGTGCAACTGTTCCATTAACAGGCTTTGGCGCTATGCTTGCAAAAGGCACTCGTGAAGCTATACAAAAAGACGGTGCAATTGGTATACTGACAGGCGGTTTTACATCATCTGCCGGCGGAATAGCTGCCGCTGTTATATTTAGCTTACTGGCAGGTCTTTTTGCAAAAGAAAAAGAAAAATAAGAATTTAAGTGTATACACTTAAATCATAATTTTTTATATTTGTATATTAAACTATATATTTTATTCTTTAAACATATATTATTTTTCCTTGAAAAGCTGAATATTTTAATGTATAATACTCTAATGTAGTAAAAATAAATATATATTAAAATTTTATTTGTATTTTGTATGTTAAACATATTTATTCAATTTGTATTTAAAAGATTATAGATAACTTTTTTCAATCTGTAAATTGAATATAATATTGAAGAAGGAGGAATAAAAATGTTAAGAAAAATACTTGTTGTCGATGATAGCTTTGTCAATCGTGCATTTCTTACCAATATACTGTCTAATGAATATGACGTTATAACAGCAGAAAACGGTCAACATGCCTTGGCAATGATATATCAACACAACGATATATCTTTAATATTACTTGATCTTGTAATGCCTGTTATGGACGGATATGAAGTTTTGAAGGAATTACAAAAAAACAAAGGCTTTGCGCTTATCCCCGTAATAATTCAAACTGTAAGTGATACTATTGCAGATGAGGTAAAATGTCTTTCTATGGGTGCATCGGATTTTATAACAAAACCATATAAACCCGAAATTGTAAAAAATAGAATAGCAAGTATTATACGTTTAAGAGAATCTGCCGCAATGATTAATTTGCTGCAATACGATAAATTAACCGGTCTATATTCCAAAGAATTTTTCTATAAACATTCCGAAAAACTTATTAAGGATAATCCAAGTAAAGAATTTGATTTAATATGCAGTAATGTGGAAAACTTTAAGATGATAAATGACAGATACGGAATAGAAGTCGGCGATGATATATTAAAATATATTGCCAAACAATTCTGTGCAAGCCAACCACAATACAGTATTTGTGGCTATTTGGGTGCTGATAAATTTGCTATCTTAACAGAACACCTAAAAGACTATTCAATAGAATTATTAGAAAAAAAAATTAAACATAATTTTTCAAATGCCCCTGTATCAAATTTAAATATTAAATTTGCAATTTACAGAAATATTGACAAAAGTCTATCAATGTCAGCTATGTGTGACAGGGCTTTTATGGCAATAGAAGAAATCAAAAATAACTATGAGTGTTTTGTTACTGAATATGATGATAGATTGCGTTTAAAAATAAGCAAATCTCAAAAATTACTGGAAGATTTAGATAATGCAATAGAAAATGGTGAGTTTAAATTATATTTTCAACCAAAGCATGATGCTAAAACAAAAAAAATTGTCGGCGCAGAAGCTCTTGTAAGATGGAATCACAATGAATATGGAGTTATTCCACCTTCTGAATTTATACCACTATTTGAAAAAAATAAATGTATGACAAAACTTGACTTTTTTGTTTGGAAAGAAACTTTACGCACTATAAAAACATTGAAAGAAAAAGTAAAGCCTATTGTTCCTATATCAGTAAATGTATCACCGGCAGATTTCATTCTTTCAGACCTTCCTCAGCTATTTATAGGATTATTAAAAAAATATAATATAGAGCCAAATTTAATTGATATAGAGATTACAGAAACAGCATATACAGAAAATATCGAACAAATAATAAAAGTTATACAAGAGCTGAAAAATTTTGGCTTTAAAATAAATATGGACGATTTCGGAAGTGGATATTCATCATTAAATATGCTTAATAAATTTCCGATTGATACACTTAAATTGGATATGGGATTTATTCACAATGAATGTTTCCGTGGCGAAAAAAGTATATTACGCTTTGTAATAGAGCTTGCAAATGGGCTTAATATGAAAACCATTGCGGAGGGCGTGGAAACCGAAGAACAATATAATATTCTTAAAAATTTGGGTTGTGACCAAATACAAGGATACTATTTCTCTAAACCTTTACCACTTGATGAATTTGAAGAATATTATAAAAATAACATATAAATAAGGCTTACAATGTCAGAATAATAAATCTACATTGTAAGCCATTTTTTATAATATTATAATACTATTTCCAAATCACTGATAGGATATGCTTTACAAGAATGTATGTATCCGAAAACTTCATCAGCATGACGAAGCATAACACCTCTTGGCATAAATACTTTTCCACCGACAAGTTGTACACGGCAAAGACTACATTCACCACTGCGACAGCAAACATTTACTCGTACACCACTGCGTTCCAGTGCTGTAAGTAAACTTTCGCCACTCTTTGCAGGTATCTTTTTGTCACCGTTAACCGTAACAATAACTACTTCTTCACCGCTTAGTTCTTGTGGCCAGCCAATCTCATTATATATATCTTGACGAGAACCAAACATTTCGCGTCTTATCATACTATGTTTTACATTTAGGTTCTTTAATTCTTCAACAACAAAGTCATTCATAACTTGTGGTCCGCAAATATAGTATGTACACTCATTTATATCAGAAATTAAACTCTTGATACAGTTTCCGTCTACAAAACCAGTTAAACCATTCCAGTTTTCACTTTGTTCTGAAAGTACCACTGTAAACTTAAAATTATCATTATTTTGTGCCATTTTTTCAAGTTCATCTCTGAAAAGTATATTTTCTTCATTTCTGCAACCATATATTAAATGTATCTCTCTATCTAGGTTTGCACTGAGTACTTCTCTTGACATACTCAAAAATGGTGTTATACCACTACCACCTGCTATATATACTTGTTTTCTTTTGTGAAATACAGGATTATAGCAAAATACACCCGCTGGGCCATTTGCCTCAAATTTATCGCCTACTTTTACTTTATCCAAAAAGTATGATGATACAAAACCATTCGGTATTCTTGCAACTGTTATTTCATAATAGGCTCTTTGGCGAGGTGAAGAAGATATGCTGTAAGGTCTGCTTGTGCGAACTCCGTCAATCTCCACAAATACATTTAAATATTGTCCTGCCTGAAATACAGGAAGAAGTACATCTTCGCTTGTAAACCTAAAACTCTTTGTATTATTATTTATCTCTATTATTTCGTTTACAACAAGTCTTAGGTTATTATTGTGCAAACGATTAATTATTTTATCAACCTTACCATTTTCAAGTGTATAATCAGTACCACTTTTTCTTTTATCCACAATTTCTTGTAAAACTTCTTTTCCATGTGGGAAAGTGCTTATTAATGTTTCTTTAATATTAGCCATTGTATGCCTCCATAAGTTTTATAATTTTGTCAGCTACTTTTGCGCCATACAGATAGTTAGGACCAAAACCACAAATATTTACCCAACCATTTGCAAATGTCAAATTTTGTATTTGGTCTTCTTGTGGAAAGAAAAACACACTGGATTTTAAATCTTGCTCAAATCCATATATGGCTCCTTCTGGGTGGTGTAAATAACGCATATGTGTTAGTGGTGTTGCCACTTCAAATTCCTCTATATGTTCTTTTATTCTCGGATATTTTTCTTCCAGTCTATTAAGAATTATTTGACCTGCCTTGTATTTTGTCTCATAATATTCTTCCGGGCTCAGTTCCATCCAAGATCTAGCGTATTTCAGTGTACCTGCTGTGATTACACTTGTACCCTCAGGAGATACCTTTGGATCATCAACTGTATAACAAGTATTAATAAGCGGATCAATATCAGGCATTAAATTATAGGAATTTTGGAAGTCATCATTACAATTTAAACTTGTATATGTTAGGTTAAATGAATCTGTATATCCTATTTCTTGTGGAGTACAATCCAAACCGATAAAGCAAGTAAGAGCCGAAATACCAACAGTATATGGGCTTAGATATTCTTTTGCACTCTTTGGAACTTCATCTTTTTTAATTAGTTTAAAATATGTATCTATCGGTGAAATACCTGATACCACATAGTCACAAGAATATTCCTCACCATTATCATCTATTACACCATAAGCCCTACCGTTTTTTACAAGGATTTCTTTTGCACCACAGTTATATTTTACTGTACCATTATGTTTTCTTATTGTATCAGCAAGGGCCTGACTCATCATTTGTGAGCCACCTCTTAGATAATAAGGTTTATCATTTATATAAAGTGCTGTACATCTTGCCAAAATAGAGAATGGAAAACGACTTGGCGGCATACCCATAAAGCACCAATAAGCATTTACACAAAGTTGAAGTTCTTTGCTTTTGAAAAATTCGTCCATAACTTCTTGTGTGGAACATACTGCATATTTTGCAAGTGTTGGGAATTTTTTTGCAAATAGATTTTTCATTATAAATTTTTTGAAAACACTCGGTTCACCTGTACTGTTTGCTTGCATTTCCGCAAATTTTTCACTTTCTTCACTAAATTTAAATACTGTATCAAAATATCTTAGTATGCTTTCTTTTTCCTCAGGAAAACGTTTGATTAAAACGTCCTCAGCCTCTTTTCTTGATGCAGGCAGTGATTGCTCAAAGCCATTTGGAAGATTTACCTTGAATAACGACTCTATTTCTATCCACTCTATCTGGTCTTCTATACCATACTCACGAAATAGCTTGCGAAGTGGTCCAGGATTATCGACAGTATTCATTCCGTTTAATTGATGAAGTGCTACTTCAAACTCAAATCTACCTCTGCGAAAACTTGTGCCACAACCTCCGGGTATATTGTGTCTTTCAAGCACCAATACTTTTTTTCCTTTTGTTGCAAGACGTGTGGCACACGATAATCCACCATTACCTGCACCAATAATAATAGTATTAAAATGTTGCATGTTATTTCTCCTCTTTATATATAAATTAAATAAAATTCTGAATACTGGGTAACTAATATTCTCTTTTTTGTGGTCTGACCAATATATGATAAAAATATAACATACTTTTTTATTAAAATCAATACTAATTTATATTTCCTATGATATCTTATAAAAAAACTCTGAAATCAATAAATAAGAGGATATATATTTGTTTACTTTGAATAGTGATGCTTGTTGAAAAATAGACAAAATTATGCTACACTCTATATAATTAGTATTATTATAATTTTTTTGCATCTATAACAACAGTTAATACTGAATAAATCCATAAGCAAAATAACAAATATTATCTTCCAACTTATCTTACATCTATCACTGATAAGTACTCAAATATTAATGATTAACGGTGAAAAAGGCTTTTCAATCAATAAAATTATTTTTAAAATTTAATAAGTATATGTAAAATCAGTTTAATAATACTGACAGTTATTTTTGTATTTATAATATATGTATTTTTCAAAAATTATCAAAAAAAATCTTTGGCAGCTCATAAAAATACAGTTGAAAGGGTTAAAATATGTCTCATGACAAAAAATCTACACTTGACATTGTTAAAGAAATAGAAAATCAAATTCTATCAGGCGAATACAAGGAAGGGGACAGATTGCCATCGGAACGAGAATTTGCCGAAAAAATGAATATCAGCAAAACAATGTCACATCAAATTTTTTCTATACTTTCTTCTCGTGGCTTTATAAAAGTTATCCCACGACAAGGAACATTTGTTGATAACTACATAAAAAACGGTAAGCTAGAATGTCTCGAAGGCGTTGTGGAATACAATAACGGTAAATTCAGTACCGAAATGCTAAATTCATTAATGGATACACGACTGTTGATAGAAGGTGAATGTGCCTATCTGTCCGCAAAAAATCGTACACAGGAAGATATTGATAATCTAAAAAATCAATACATCATAATAAAATCGGCAAACACCAACGAAGAACTGACCTTTGCAATATATGAGTTTCATTTATTAATAGCATATTCAACCAAAAACACTATATACCCACTTATGTTCAATACATTCAAAAAAGTTTTATGTAGTTTTTATCTGACGGTATTTGATACTTTTGGCATAGGCAAAGTAAAAGAACAATTAAAAAATATAATAGATTTAATTATAGAACAAAAATGCGATGAAGCAAAACTTGCAATGCAACAGCTTGTAGCTTCATCAAATAACGAACTGTTCACAGGATACTTTAAAAAATAAAATTAACCCTATTGATGTTCATTTTTCATCAATAGGGTTAATTTTATTTTTGTATAGTGTATAGATAGAAAATATTATTTGTATATTAATTATTTTGTTTTGGTAAGTATCATATTTGTAAGCTTTGGCATTTGAATTTTTTCTCCACTGCTGTATTTCTTTCCTGTTAATAAATCTGTGCAGTCATAATCAACAGTCATACTGAAATTGTTTTCAGATAGATTTAGTACTGTATCAATAAATTCTGTCTTGTCTTTATTGTAAGTTTTAAATCTATACATACCATAGTCAGTAGGCACTGTTTCGCATTCACCTGTAAATATAAACTTATTGTTTTTTCTGATTTCAATAAGTTTTTTATAATGATTAAATATACTGTTTGGATCATCTTTTTGTTCTTCGTAAGATATACCGTCATCTGCCACTGTGTATTTCATACTGTTAAAATCATGGCGATTCATTTCAGTCATACCTTTGCCCTTTGCCGACTTGTACCAGTCCATTGGCTCACGTCTGTTTGGATCAGGTTTTTCTCCCATTTGTCCAAGTTCCTCACCATAATAAATAAATGGGGTTCCGGGGAGTGTAAAAAGCATAGTTGCTGCAAGTTTTATTCTGTCTGTATTTCCGCGTAGTAGACTTGCTATTCTGTCCATATCGTGATTATTTATCATTGTGGAATCAATAGGATATTTATTCACACTGTCTTCGGCATTTGCATTTTCAAAATATTTTTTACGCATATTGTTTACACGTGATGCCAAATCAACTGTTTGTCCCTGTGCTGTTCTGCCTATTAGGTCACACAAATCAAAGTTAAATGATGATGACATATCTTTATAGAACTCTGCTACTTCATCAAGTTTTGTTATCCAGTTTTCACCGACAATGAATGCTTCCGGATTTTTGCTGTGTACAAAGTTTGTAAATTCTTTCCACCATTCGTGTGTTACTGCCATATCCTCATCTATAAATTTCGCTGCGTCAAGCCTGAAACCGTCCATACCTTTTTGCAACCAAAAATCAGCAACATTAAACATTTCCTTACGTACTGTTTCATTTTTATAATTTAAATCAGGCATTGTATATGAGAATATGCCGAAAAATCTTTCACCATTTTCCGCTGTATGATGGTATTCTTCTTTTGTTTTGTCTTCTGTAAATAGGTATCTGTTGCGATATTCATTATCTTTGTTTTCCTGTGCCTTCAAAAACCATTCGTGATGATAGGAAGTATGGTTTATAACCAAATCCATAATTATCTTCATATCTCTTTTATGACACTCATTAATCAAGTTTTCAAGGTCAGCCATAGTGCCATATTCACTTTGAATATCATAGTAATCCACCATATCATATCCATGATAACTTTCGGTTTTGTTTATTGGCATTAGCCAAATTGCGTCTACTCCCAGTTCCTGCAAATAATCAAGTTTTTGGGTAATTCCATTAAAATCACCTATTCCGTCACCGTCACTGTCATAAAAACTTCTTACAAATATTTCGTAGAAAACAGATGTCTCTGCCCATAGCGGTGTTTTTAACTTTTTTTTAGTCATAGAACAGCTTGTAAAAGTTAAGGTACAGCAAAGTGCTGTTAATACTGAAATTGCTTTGATGTATCTTGAAATCTTCATACATTCTCCTTGTAAAAATTAAAAAAATATGGTGGCTATTGATAAAAATAAATATTATCTGTTTTCAATAACCACCACGATGAAATTTTATAATATTAATTATTTAAGTTTCCAAATATCTCTGTTGTATTCGGCGATTGTACGGTCTGATGAGAAGAAGCCTGCTTTTGCAATATTCATTATCATCTTCTTTGACCATTCATATCTGTTTTCATAGTCTCTATATGCACGCTCTTTCGTTACAATATAATCTTTTAGGTCTATAAGTGTCATAAACCAGTCTTTTTGTATTAACTCTGCATGCAGACGTAACAACATTCTTGAATCACCTATTTTTAGCATCTCAGGTGAGATAATAAAGTCAACCATTTTGCGAATATCCTCATCATCTATATAGTAATCAAGCGCTTTGTATGATGAATTTTTGTATTTATCAATAATTGTGTCACTGTCTTTACCAAAGATATAGATATTTTCATCACCTACAAATTGATGAATTTCTACGTTTGCACCATCTTCTGTACCAAGAGTAACAGCACCGTTTAGCATAAACTTCATATTACCTGTACCGCTTGCCTCTTTTGATGCAAGTGAAATTTGCTCTGAAATATCACAAGCCGGAAATAGTTTTTCAGCATAAGTTACATTGTAGTTTTCTACCATTACAAGCTTAATATATTTTGATACTTCTGCGTCATTTTCGATTATTCTTTGCAGAGTCAAAATAGCATGGATAATATCTTTTGCAATTATATATGCGGGAGCTGCTTTTGCGCCGAAAATAAATGTAATTGGGGTTGTCGGTTTTTTACCTGCTTTTATCTCCAAATATTTATTTATGATAAACAGTAAGTTCATTTGTTGACGTTTATACTCGTGAAGTCTCTTAACTTGAATATCAAATATAGAATTAGTATCTATATCAATATTTTCTTTTGACTTAATATAACGAGCCAAATTTTCTTTATTTTCTTTCTTCACAGCAAGTAGTTCTTTTGAAAGTTCTTCTGTAAAGTCAATATCAAGTAATTTTTGCAAATTTTCTGCGTTTTCTCTGTAATCAGTGCCGATTTTTTCATCTAGCCATTTTACGAGCGGTTTATTACAATGTAGTAGCCATCTACGGAATGTTATACCGTTTGTTTTATTATTAAATTTCTCAGGATATATATCATAGAATGGTTTTAGTTCTTCATTTTTAAGTATTTCTGTATGAAGATAAGCAACACCGTTTATACTGTAACCATAGTGCATATCCATTCTAGCCATATGAACTCTATTTTGTTCATCTATAATAGCAAGTTCAGGATTATTGTTGTATTTAACTTTAACTCTTTCATCAAGTTTTCTGATGATTGGCATTAGGTGTGGCACTACTTGTTCTAGATAGTCAACAGGCCATTTTTCAAGAGCCTCTGCAAGTATTGTGTGGTTTGTGTATGCACAAATATTTGTAACCATATCCACTGCTGTATCAAAATCTATACCTTTTTCTGTAAGTAGACGAATAAGCTCAGGAATAACCATTGATGGGTGTGTGTCATTAATTTGAACAGCCACGTGTTTATGAAGTTCACTAAGCGGTTTTTCTGTAAGCATATATTCTCTTAAAATAAATTGCGCCGCATTTGATACCATAAAGTATTGTTGATAAATACGTAGTAGTTCACCGTTTTTGTCACTGTCATCAGGATATAGGAACAGTGTTAGGTTCTTTGCAATTTGTGTTTTATCAAAGTTTATGCCGTCATAAACCATATTTTCATCAAGAGTATCTATATCGAATAGGTGTAGTTTGTTTGTACCGTTTTTGTAACCTATTACATCTATATCATATAGGCTTGATGTCAATGTAAAATCTTTGAAAGGTATAGTAAAGTGGTCATCTGTCTTTGTTAGCCAACTTTGGTTTTGTATCCATGGGTTAGGGGTTTCACATTGTCTGTTATCATTGAATACTTGTTTAAATAACCCATAGTGATAGTTAAGACCTATACCGTCACCGTTTAATCCAAGTGTTGCTATTGAGTCAAGAAAACAAGCGGCAAGTCTACCCAAACCGCCATTACCCAGCGAAGGCTCGTTTTCAAATTCTTCAACATCTGTTATATCTTTTCCGTTCTCTTTCAAAAGACTTGCAACTTCATCATAAATACCAAGATTAATTAAGTTATTTGATAAAAGCTTACCTATTAGGAATTCACAAGAAATATAGTAAAGCTTTCTATCACCCTTTGTCATAGGTCTGTTTTTTGCTTCGTCTTTTACATATTGCAAAAGAGCAAAATATATTTCTTCTGTACTTGCATCTGAAATATTTTTGTTAAGATATCTTGTTAAAATTTCTTTCATTGTTTTTGTGTCCTTTCTTTTTTTGAAATTATATAATTAATCATTTATTACTGCTGACGGAATTACCTGTTGTCAGTGAACATTCAAAAATTGTTTTACTGTATTTTATATCTTCACCGGCATTTATTTGTTCAAACAATTGTTTAACTGCATTGCTTGCCATTTCTTCAACAGGCTGTTTTATTGTTGTGATAACAGGATTATAATATTCAGCCATATCCATACCGTCAAAACCAGCTACCGAAAAATCTTTCGGCACGCTCATATTGCTGTCTATTATAGCTTTGCAAGCACCTATTGCAACAGTATCGGATATAGCAAATATCGCAGAACAGTCTATTTTACCGTCAATTATCTCTTTCATTGCATCATATCCACTTTGGAAAGTATAACTGTTGCAAAACTGGGATTTTAATTCTATACAAAATTCTTCATTATACTCTATATCGTTTTTTGCAAGAGCATTTTTGTATCCATTGAAACGAAGTTCACCGATACTTTCACCCTTTATATACAAAATGGCAATTTTTTTGTGTCCAAGTTTACATAGATAATCAACAATTCTAAAACTTTCTGCTTCGTTATCAATAGAAACTATCGGATAATTTAATTTATCACACTGTTTTGAATAGTTTACCGAACACATAACATAAGGTATCTTTTGTTTTGAAAGGCGTTTTTGATTTTCACTGACAACACCACCCAAAAATATTATACCGTTCAGCTTTTTTTCATTTACAAGGTTAATTGCAACTGTTGTTTCGTCTTGTCCTACTTCCACTCTGTGAAATAAAAAAGAATAACCGTTTTGTTGAATCTCATTTTCTATTATATCCAGCATTTTATTGAAAAATGGGTTCATATTACCCTTAATCAAAACCGCTATTGTATTGGAATTTAATATTTTAAGATTTCTCGCACTTCCGTTTGGCGTGTAGCCATATTCTTTTATTGTCTTCAATATTCTTTCTTTTGTCTCTTTATTAATACCATCAAAATCATTAATCGCTCTTGAAACAGTACTTACACCTACACCACAAATTTTTGCAATATCTTTTATTGTCACCTTTGTCAAAATATTACTCCTCTGTTTGTATATCTACTTTTCTCTCACTCAGTTTTGTAAGTGCATTTATTTGTGCTGCAAGTTTTTTTGTAAGTGCATCATTTTTCATTCTCCACTTCCAGTTATTTCCAAGTGTAGATGGTATGTTTATTCTTGCGGAATTATCAAGTCCAAGATAGTCGTGCATTGGTATAATACAAATATTGGCACTGCTCATCATAGCAAGACGAATAAAATCAAAGTGTATTGTTTTAAGAAGTTCATCGATATTTTTAATTTGTTCTATTTCAACAGTTTTTTCTTCATTTGTCTTTTTATCAATAACAGTTGTTTTGACTATTTCTGTCTCATATTTTACATTCATATAGTCAAGAGCAAATTTTTGTATGTCTGTACATTGATGTTTAAACCAACCAACAATAGTTTCGTTATCGTGTGTACCTGTATATACAACATAGTTTCTGTCATAGTTATGTGGCAAATATTCACTTTCACCGGATAAATCAAATGCAAATTGCAAAATCTTCATACCAGGGTAACCTGTTTTCTTAACAAGTTTTTGTACTGTTTCTGTCATAAAGCCCAAATCTTCCGCAATAACATCAAGTGAAGTTATACATTTATTCAATTCTTTAAACAATGAATAGTTAGGGCCTTTTTTCCATTTACCGTTTTCGGCTGTTTTCTCGGTAGCCGAAATAGAATAATATTCATCAAAACCTCTGAAATGGTCTATTCTTACCATATCGTATATATTTTGACAGTGCAAAATGCGTTCGCACCACCATTTAAATCCTGTTTTCTTATGATAATTCCAATCATAAAGAGGATTTCCCCAAAGTTGACCTGTCGGTGCAAATGGATCAGGGGGACAACCCGCAACAGCACTTGGTCTATAATTATTGTCAAACTGAAATAGCTCAGGATTTGCCCATGTGTCAGCACTATCCACAGCAACATATATAGGAATATCGCCTACTATTTTCACATTATTTTTGTTTGCATAGTCTTTTAATTTTTTCCATTGAATAAAAAACTTATATTGCAAGAACATATAGAAGTTTATTTCTTCATGTAAACTTTGTGTATATTCCGAAATAACTTTTGTGTCACGCTTCTTTATGCTCTTGTCCCATTCCAACCAACTTTTACCATTAAATTTATCTTTAAGTGCCATAAACAGTGCATAGTCATTTAACCATTTTGCATTTTCACTTTTAAATTTTGTAAAATTATTATCTGTTTTTTTCACAGAGTTTGTGTATGCAGTTTTTAAAAGTTTAAATCTTGTATTATATATTTTTTCATAGTCAACATATTCGACATTGTCACCGTAATAACAACTTTCGCACTCATCTTTTGATAAAGTTCCTTCTTCTATAAATTCTTCCAGATCTATAAAATATGGATTTCCGGCAAAAGTTGAAAATGATTGATAGGGTGAATCGCCATAGCTTGTCGGACCTATCGGTAGTATTTGCCAGTAAGTTTGTCCTGATTCTTTTAAAAAATCAACAAAGTTGTATGCCTCTTTTGACAGACAGCCTATACCATATTTTGATGGTAAGCTAAAAATCGGCATTAGTATACCACTACTTCTCATTACTTTTTCCTC
This sequence comes from Angelakisella sp., assembly GCA_020024515.1. GTDB lineage: Bacteria > Bacillota > Clostridia > Oscillospirales > Ruminococcaceae > Angelakisella. Next base: position 83 of record JAHHTR010000021.1, on the reverse strand, counting down.
CGAAAATATAATTTATGTGATTGTAAAGATTCAGTAACGTTATCGGTAACGTTACCGTAAATATATAATAACATATACTCTAC
>JAHHTR010000195.1 GCA_020024515.1 Angelakisella sp. | reverse complement strand
TTTGTACCCATAATGATACCAGCAGTTGGGAAGTCAGGTCCTTTAATAAACTGCATAAGTTCTGGAACATCAGCTTCTGGGTGGTCAATAAGGTAACACAAGCCGTCAACAACTTCTGTCATATTATGAGGTGGAATATTTGTAGCCATACCAACAGCAATACCGCTTGAACCATTAACTAAAAGGTTAGGGAATTTTGTTGGAAGAACAGTAGGTTCTTTAAGTCTGTCATCATAGTTAGAAACAAAATCAACAGTATTTTTATCAATATCTGCAAGCATTTTCATACTGATTTTGCTCATTCTTGATTCTGTGTAACGGTAAGCAGCAGGTGGGTCGCCGTCAATAGAACCAAAGTTACCGTGACCGTCAACAAGAACATATCTCATTGAGAACCATTGTGCAAGACGAACCATTGCATCATAAACAGAACCGTCACCGTGTGGATGGTATCTACCTAAAACTGCACCAACTGTATCTGCGCACTTACGGTATGGTTTTTCTGGATAAAGATTATTTTCGTACATTGTGTAAAGAATACGACGGTGAACAGGCTTTAAACCATCTCTTACATCTGGCAAAGCACGAGAAACGATAACGCTCATTGAATAATCAAGGAACGCAGTTCTAATTTCGTCACTTATCTCTACATTTACTATTTTTTGATTGTCGTAACGTATTACTTCGTCATTATTTGCCATTACAGCATCTCCTACTTAACGAACTTATAGTTCGGTATTTTCTTTAATGTATCTGAAATTATTTTAATGTTTTCTTCGCCTATATCTCTTTTAGGAACAAATCTTACTTCTGCATTTGCTAAAACAAAATAATATGCTTTATCAGTTTCAAGAATAGCTCTAAGTGTTGCAAAAGGATAAACTGTATCAATAACAGGTTTACCTTCTTCTTTTACAGTATTTATTTCTATTGCGTTGTGATAAAGAATAAATTCATTTGCTGTAAGATAAGAACTATCAATTTTTTGATACTTTTTTACTTCTTTTTTAATCTTTATATTTCTGTCATAAAAATATATTACAACAAATGCTACTGCAAAAATTGCAGTGCTAATAAGATAAGTTAAATCTTTGCTTGTTATAGCAAAATAAATTGAACCAGCAAACATAAAAGCAAAAAGAAAATAATAGATATTTGCGATTTTTGTTTGTTTTAATCTAAATTTTTGATAATCCAAAAAGTCATCAACATTTGGGGTAAATACAAATTTTAAAATCATTTTTTTGCCCCCTCTACATTTTCTTTTTCTTTTAGAATTTTAATTATTTCATCTAATTCTTCAGAGGCATATTTTTCTTTGCTTATTGTAAGCACGCCTTTTTTAATAACTGGAGCAATAATAAGATAATCTTTTGTATCTTCAATACCTAAAATTGTTCCATAAGGGCAATATATTTTTTCAAATCCGTTTATAATCTCAATTCCACTTTCAGAAACAGATAAAGTTTGCTCTCCATTTAGAAAAACAGAATTATAAAAACTATTTTTTATTGCTTTTTTCTCCATATTTGAACGA
>JAHHTR010000194.1 GCA_020024515.1 Angelakisella sp. | reverse complement strand
GATTCGCAAAGGTTACGAGAACTTAAAGTATTGATTCTTTTCATTATAGAGTGCACCTCTTTTCATAAAATATGTTGTATTCATTTTATATTATTTATCGTTTTTTGTCAATATGTACTCTGGCAGTAAATTGCTGTCCGAAACAACATTAACTCCGTTATAAATCATATTGTTTATATTTTTAATAATGCTTTCAGTTATTAACTCTCCAGGTACAATTATCGGTATGTCTGGAGGATAAGCATATATGTATTCGCCGCATATTTTATCTTTAGCGTCTGATAAAAGATTAGCCTTCGTTTTGGTTACTTCACTTGATTTGTATTTTTTAGTAGGAAGTAAAGGCTTTGTAATTCTTTTTATTTCTATTTCTTTAAGCGTTAAGTCAATCTCTTCTAAAGCATTTTTTAAAAGTTTAAAAGCTTCATATGTGTCTGCAATAGAGGTCATCAAAACTATGTAGTTTACGCTTGCCATTTCACATTCTATGTTGTACTTTTCTCTAAGTATTTGTGATAGTTCTGTACCATTAATGTTTGTTTTTGCAGTTGAAACTACAATTTTACCTATATCATCACCGATTTTGAATTTAAGATTTTTTAAATTAGCCTTATATAATTCTTTTAGATTTTCTTCATAAGATGAAAAAAGTTCTTTGCTGTCATTAAGAAATTCAATACATTTTGAAACGGAACTCATAAGTATATAACTTGGTGAACTTGTTTCAAAAATATCTAAATATTTCTTAACATTTTCAATATACATATTATTATATACATTTATAACCGCTGTTTGTGTAAGACAGGGGAGAGTTTTGTGCAAGCTTGATATTATTATATCTCCGTTTGGATATTTAGGAAAGTTACCAAATCCAAAATGAGCACCGTGTGCACAGTCTATTATTAAAGGTATAGAACTTTCTATGTTGCTAATATTACCTTCGTATGTAGGAGATGTAATCACAACTGCTTTTGCATCTGGATTTTCTTTGATTGCGCTGTCTAATGTATCTTGAGAAACTGATGTATAGTAACCATCATTTTCATCATAATCAGGTTCAATGTATATAACTTCAAGTTCTCTTAAATAACAAGCATTGTAAACGCTTTTGTGACAGTTCCTTGCAATAATTATTTTGTTACCACGCTCTGTAACGGCGAAAATTGCAGAAAGAAGACCAACAGTCGAGCCATTGATTAGCATAAAAGAACGATTAGCATTGTAAATTTTAGAAAGATTATCTTCAATGTCTTTTATTGAACCGTTTGCAGAATGTAAATTGTCAAAACCGTCAATTTCAGTAATATCTATATCAGAACCAATAATACCAAACTTTTTGTTACGTTTGTGTCCTGGCATATGAAAAGGGTATTTATCAAGTTTTTCTAAATCGTTGTGTAGCATAAAAAAGCCTCTACCTATATATAATGTTTTTATTATATTTAATATAAATGTATTATAGTATAAGATAATTGACTTTTCAATAATGTTATGATACGATATTTTTTGCTCATTCAATATAATAAATAAGCATAAAATCTTTAGTAAATATGCGGATGTGGCGGAATTGGCAGACGCGCAGGTCTCAGACTCCTGTGGTATTTCCTTGTGGGTTCAAGTCCCATCGTCCGCACCA
>JAHHTR010000193.1 GCA_020024515.1 Angelakisella sp. | reverse complement strand
GGCAGTATTATGACCGGGAGACAGGGCTGGCGTACAACAGGTTCAGGTATTACTCGCCGAAGATGGGTATGTATGTCTCGCAAGATCCGATTGGATTGGCTGGCGGAATACTAAATCTGTATGGGTATGTTAGTGATACTAACAGTTGGGTAGATATTATAGGATTATCAAGTCAAAGTTACAGTGGGGATAAAGGTAAAACACAAGCAAAAGCTGATTTACAGAGGAACAATCTAACTCTCATTGGGGAAGAAGTCACCTTAGATATACACGGAAAAATTGGAACTGGTAATATTCGGGCTGATTTGGTTGCTGTTGATAATCAGGGAAATATTCATGTGTTTGAAGCTAAAAATGGTAATAGTAAATACACACAAAATCAAATAAATGCAAATGTATATGACAAATCAAGGTTAGCCAATACCACTAATGGTACTTTAGATTTGACCAAAGGTAAAACAGCTAAGGCTAATATTGCAACCCAAAATAAAAAGAAAACTGATCAACTGGAATCTAATTATATACAAGCAACAGGTAATAATCAAATATCATTCTCAACAGGAACCACTCATACCATTACATTCCATACAGTCTGGTATAATCTTTAAAATAATTATCATATGGAAACTAAAGCAGAAGTTTTGAAATATATATTTGCAAGAATCCAACAAATACTTCCTGTAAATATTGTTGAAGCAAAAAAAAATAGAGATTATTTCACTTTCATGGTTGAAAATAATTGTAGCATTGAGTTCTATTTTCAGACGACTCAAGGTGGACATGCTGGCAAAAACACCTTTTGTATGGGTGTCTCAGCAAAAATAAGGAATTCATTCTTATGCAATCTTATATCAACACCATTCAATAAAATAGATACTGATGGTAACATCATAGTTTGCTTTGATAATAATATTGATTGGTTTAAGCAGCATCAAATGAGTTTGTCTTATTTTTTTAATAACAAAAGTGATAAGACTTTTGATGTTGAGAATTTTTTAAGTGATTTAAAAAAAGATTTTTTTCCATATATTATACCTTTTGTTAAGCGATATACGAAAATAATAGATTTTTATTCAAATCCAGGCCATATTCAACATATACGAACTGGAAAACAGTTTAGTTTAGGAGTAGCTTGTTCGCTTTTGTGTAGGCAAGAAGAATTTATTGAGGAAATCTTAGTTCCATTAGCAAAAGCAAACGAAGGAGGTTGGATTTTTAGAGATTACTTTGGATGCACAAACTATATTGCAGACATCGTAGAACCAATAAAGAACTATATTACAGATAATAATATCAGTTTTGATAATATATAAGATTTAAAAATAAGTACAATTGGGATAGTGCAATCTGCTAATTATATATTATTTAGTCAATAAGTAATAACAATAATAAATCAATCACGCAATTTCTACTTTTTCCAGTCGTACTTCAAGATATTCAAATATTTTCCATACTACTTTGCATTAATTTGTGTATATGGATTATTCTTAAATGCTTGATAAATAATTATTAGAATATGATTAAAAGATTGTACTTGATGTAAAACCTCTCAATATCAATTTGCATAGTTGTTATATGAGATTAAAAAATCATCAACTACAATTTGTGATATAATCATATAGCAAAATAAGTCATTAGATATGGACAATAAGTTTACATGGCTACCATTCTATAAAGAACTATCCAACTGGCTACTCGGAAAACAGAATAGCCAGTTAGAGCTTATATCTAAGTTAAAAGAAATCGGTATTACAGGTTTTCGAGATGGCACAGAAAAAGGAAAAGAGATTACATTACAAGAAATAGATCCGTTCACATTCTTGTCGTATCTCAACA
>JAHHTR010000192.1 GCA_020024515.1 Angelakisella sp. | reverse complement strand
TATTCTACCATAAGGGGTTTCTTTTTTCTATGTCCATTTTTAATGGACTTGTTCACTTCGAAAGATAGGATACTTTTTTTGTAACATAGAAACATCTTTCAATGAAACTGTATTGCTCTTATTATTAATTTTATCAACGATAAATTCTTTATCATCAAGTATAATTACAGTTCCCTCATTAATATCTGATAATTCTGTTTTACTTATACTGTCAAGATTAAAACTTAATTGTTCAGATACGGATTTTTGCTCAAAAAAAGAGGAGGAAAGATTTTTTTCTTCCTCCTCTGCAATATCAATGAGTTGATTCATTGTTTCTTCTGTTCGGTTTAACAATAATTCTTTGTTTTCGGTATATAATAATTGTTGTGCGATATTTTCAAATTCATCACTTCCAATATCTATCAAATATTGCTTTGCAAAACTGCCTTCAAGATATGTCAAGAAAAAATCTTCAATATTATCTTTTGCCAATTCCTTTGCCTTTATTATATCATCATAATCAATACAGCTTACTACATATTGTCCTCCGCTCATACTGTCGGGATTGTAATATATCCATTGTATGGATTTGTTGTTTCTGTCTATAAAAAACCAATCTGCATTTGAATTGTCTATCTCTTGATACGATGTTTCTCCCACATTTGATTGAATACTATCTCGTTTATCGTCATATCGAATTGGTCGAGCATCTTCGCCTGTTCCTCTATGTTCGGGTTCGGATATTTCCCTTCCTCTCTCGCTTGCTCTATCATCTGTTTTCTCATTCTCTCCCACATCGCTGTGCATTCCTCGTCTATCTTCTTTAATTTGCTTTCTAACAAATTGTTGTTTTTCAGATGTAGATATATTTGTGGATATTGATTTTGTAGGTATTCCAGATACGCTTTCCCATATTTCCCCATTTCGTACGGCTCGTTCTCCATCCAATAGTCCACTTCTGCCAGTATCTCCTCTCTCACTTCCTTGGGGGCTTCCTCTATCATTTGTTTCCATTCTTCCCACGTCATCGGTATTTCTTCTTCGGAAGTCATAATTATCGGACAATCCGAAACGATTTTGTCCCAGTTTTCTAAATATATTTGGTATGCGCCTTCCAGTCTTTCTTGTTCTGTCATAACTAGCCATCCTTTCTTTTTCTAAGTACTTATCGTACATTTCACCAAAAGTCAAATTTTTGTTCCTATTTTGTTTAGCGATGCTTTCAAGACTTCTTAAAAATACCTCTGAACAATCATTAATGAGCATACAATAATTCTGCATTATCTCTTTGTCATTGGTTAGTTCTAATTCGCCCAAAAACGAAAATATTTTATTTTCATTTATATTTTCTATATTCAGTCTTTTAGCAATAATATAAGATACATCCTCTGTCAAATATCTCGCTATTGTTTCATTATCTATATTATATTCATTTTGCGGGTCTAGGATTGTAGAAATACTATCCATATTATTTTTAAAGTATTCATTTATCTCATTTGTAATTTCTTCTAAACTTACATTCTTCAACTTCCAATATTTCTGTTTATTCTCTGCTATATCCGTCTGTTCAGCCGCAAAGTAACGCTTGCAGTATTTATTAATATTTGTAAATATCGCTAAACCCTTTTCACCTTTTTTAACATAGCATTTGAGCTTTTGCCACGTTTCAAAATCGGTTATTGATTTTGTGTTCGGATTTTGAGCATAAAGTACAACTCTGTTTTTAAAACTGAATTTGTAGTTATAACTCGAAAATTCTAAAAACTTTTGCCATTCTTCCTCGCTTGAAGTTATCTTTTTATATGTGTCTTCATATAAATTTTCAAGTTGTTGCAGTGTGGTTATCTTCATTTTCCTTTTCCTCG
>JAHHTR010000020.1 GCA_020024515.1 Angelakisella sp. | reverse complement strand
TTTATTTAATCAACTCCAAAATCAGAATGTTGAAACTTTAATCTCACCATCTTGTACTCTAAAAACAGCTCTTTCTATTTCTTTTTTTACAACTGTTGAAATTGACGAAAAACTTATTTTTGTTGAAGGAAATACTTGTGATGCCCTAACCTCTGAACCAAAATTACTTTCTTCTATAATAGCGTTAATTTCTTCCAAACGTTTGTTATATTTTGATAAATTTATCATATTCATTATCCTTTGTTTATTGCAAACATCACTTGTTTCTTTATACTTTCCTAATTGCTCTCCATGTGCTACCGCATATTCTATAAATTTTAAGTTTTTCCCAATCAAATCATTATTTTCATTTATCTTTAATATTTCACTGTTCAAATTATTTTTTTCTTCTAATAATTCCGGTGAAACACCAATATTTATACGTGTAGGAGTATTTATCTCAGAACCTATAACTTTTGCTTCCACTCTATGCAAAACATTACATCTACCTCCTGCTATTACACCTTTATTATTTGTTACTATAAGATCGCCATTACAGTTTACATAGGAGTTTATTACTGCCTCTGCCTCAATATTTCCCTGTGCACTGGCTTTACAGTTTTGCAAAAATTTAACTTTAATATTATGTTTTGAAGTAATTTCTCCATCAGTCATTCCGTTAAACCCACCGTCAACAATGACATCTCCGCCTGCTTGAATAATGCCACCTTGTACACAGCCTTTAACATGTACTTGACCTTTTGCTTTGATTGCATATCCTTCAAAAACATCACCTTTAACCAATATATCTCCACTGAAAATAAGGTTACCTGTGTTATTGTCAACATTACCATCTACTATAAATAATGTTTCAACATTAAACTTATTTCCTTTATATACAAGATTTCCTTTTGCATTTGTATATAATTCCAATCCGTCATCGGTTAATCTTGTGTTTTCACCCACATTTATATTAATATCTTTGCCATCTCTTGCAACAATAGGTGTTCCCAAAACAGTGGTTCCGTCTACACCTTGTGTTGCAGGTGTTTTCTTTGCAAGTAAAACTCCCATTTTAACTTCACGTATAATATTAAGAGTTTTAAAATCCACTGTTCCATCAGGGTTCTTAAATGGTTCTAACTTTAACTCGTGTTCAAAAAATTCTTCTATAAAAGCATCTATTCCATCTGTTTTCTGTTTGGCTTTTGCAATTGTAATTTCTTCGTTATACATTTTTTTACTTACAATATCTTTCAGTAAATCCTCATTTATGCCAAAAATCACACCTTTTAAATTAAGAGCTTCTCTCAATTTAATTTCACTAATATCTTGACCCCCATGTTTAGGAGAAAATACAAAAATTGAAGCCATCATTTTATCATCACTTACATTTACAGTTGCCTCAGCATCTGTGGGTATAAATATGTCTTCAATATTTTCATTTATTTTTTCAAAATGTTCCATAAATCTCCCCTCCATCTGCTTTTACAAAGATCAAAATATAAAGTTACCTAAATTTTATATTATCATTTAATTAAAAGACCTTTGTTCCATATAATCCTGATTTGATAGTCATTTGTCCTGTTTCAACATCAAAGTACTGTGTTCTTCCATAATTTAAACCTGTATCTTCTGCTATAATAGGTATTGACAGAGAAGCTAATGTTTTCTTAACTGCCTCTACATTTCTTGCACCAATATTTGCAATTTGAGAATCTGATTTAACAGCAAACATTTGAGCTCCTCCCGCAATCTTTGCCTTCATAAAAAGTTTTTTTGCTCCAATTTGCTCCATCATCTTAACAAGTTCTACTATACAAGTATCTGCAAACTTTTTTGTTTGTGTATTTTGTGATAAAGCTTTACTATCAGGAAGCATAATATGTGCTAAACCGGCAACACGAGAATTAGCATCATATAAACATATACCGACACATGAACCTAATGCATATGTTACCAATTTTCCTGTGCCTTTTACAACATTGCAATCTGCTATTCCTACTGTCACTAATTTTTCATTCATATACTCAACCCCAGCTTCTCCATCATATTATTCAGAGAATCAACTTCCGGCAGAAGTAATATATGACTTTGCGCATCCTCTGCACTATCTATTCCTCCACAAAACTTATCTTGTATAAATATTAATTTGTCACTGACTGACGAAAAATGTACAAGTGGAACTGTAAGCATTGCACCAACCATATCAATCGAAATTTCAGGAACAGATATATCTATTACCATACCTGTCATTGATGATATAGCATTTACGTATGATGCCGCCATTATATTACCTATCTCTTTTAATGCAGACAACCCCATATCATCAACTTCTTCAAAACTTTTTAAATTTTGACCCAATAAACTGTTAAGTATCAGATGTGCAAAATCTTTTTCAAGCAAGAACATCATAATGCCTCTAACATCACCTTCAAGCATAAGCAGTAAGCCTACAAGAGTATTCTCCGGACCACCCAACATCTCTGTTGCTTGATTATAATCTACTATATTTATTATAGGAACGGAAATATTAACCGGTTTTGAAAGCATAGCAGAAATTGATGTTGCAGCATTTCCTGAACCAATATTTCCCAATTCCCTCAATACATCAATATGCATTTCATTTAAATTGTCAATTTTATCTATACTCATATTACCATCCTATATACTACTTTACATTTCTAGTTTTTATCTTAAATTATTAATAAGTTCTTCCATTTCATCAGCAGAACGTACAACCTTTGAACTCATTTGATAAGCTCTTTGCGATTGTATAATATTTATCATTTCATCAGTAAGACTTGTGCCTGAAAATTCCAACGAGCCACCACGCATTTCATATAGTGATGTACCTGTTATGTCTTTTGCTCTTCCTGAAGTTTCTGTCTCTGTAAAACTTGATGCTTCCGCTCTTGCCAAACCATAAGGATTATCAAAAGTAAATACACCTATTCTTTCGTGCACATTATTTATATTAAAAGTTCCTGTATCTTCATCTCGTCTAAGTTTTATTCTTTTACCTCTGTTATCCAGCACGTATGAACCATCTGAAAGAGATGTTAAAAATCCGTTTTTACCTTCAACTGATATACCGAAAGCACCATTACGTGTATATTTTATTCCATCTTCATTTTCAAGTGCAAAAAAGCCGTCTCCAACAAGGGCAAAGTCAAGTTGTCTGCCTGTCATATTAAGACCTGCTTGTGTAAAATTCACATCTACTGCACCTACTTTTGCACCATGACCGTTTTTCTTCGTCTCTCCTGCACGTAAATCCATTTCTGTATACATTAAATCAGTAAAAGAAGAACGACCGGATTTATAACCCGGAGTATTAGAATTTGATATATTATGTGCTGTTATATCCATATGTTCTTGGTATGCCATCAAACCACTTACGCCTGTATAAAAAGCTATATTCATTATGTATTTTCCTCCAACGATAAATTAAAATTAAAGAGATGCTAAATTTGTTGCTGTTTTTTGATTCATTGTATCTATAATTTTAAGTGCATTGTTACAACTTTGAAAATTTCTTTGTGTTTCGATCATTGCTGTCATTTCTCTGTTTATATCAACATTTGAACGTTCTGTTACACCTTGTAATATTCTCGGCATTTCAATAAATTCCAAGCCGTCATCAGGAAGTCCTGTCTTGTCTGCCGCAAATAATCCATTTGGATATTTTTCCAGTTTTGTATCCTCTGCGGGAATAGATATCAAAAAGCTATCAATAACTCTTTCTTCGTCATCTAAAATTTCACCATCGGGTGTGATTGTAAACTTTGCTGTTCTAACATGTATATCGCCTTTGTATCCCTGTACTCTGCCTATACCACGCAAAATAAGGTAGCCTTCCTCATCAATAGCAAAGTTACCGTTTCTTGTAAGCATATCTCTGTCACCACTGCGTACTGTAAAGAATCCTTCACCCTCTATTGCAAAATCAAGAGCTCTATCTGTTCTTTCAAGCATACTTGAATCAAACTTTGTACGAATATCTTCGACTGCTACTATTGGAGAACCATGTCCGATAGGTGTATACACTCCACCCTCCAAACGATTTAAAAATTCTTGTTTAAAGTTAGTTGTAACAACTTTCTCACTTTTAAATCCGGGTGTATTTATATTATTTAAGTTATTTGCATGTACATTTAATGTTCTTTGCTGTGTAAGCATTCCTGACGTAGCAGTATAAAATCCTGTAAACATAGTTTTTTATCCTTTCATATATGTTTCTAATACATTTCGCATCTTTTGTATTGCATTTTTATGTATTTGACATACTCTCGACTGACTTACTCCTATTATATCAGCAATTTCGGCTAAACGCAAATGTTCATAGTAATATAATGAAATTACCGTTCTTTCTCTGCTATTTATACTATCAATAGCTTTTTTTAATTGCTCTCGCAATTCTTCCGCAAAAATAGCTTCTTCGGGGGAGCTTGAACACAGAGGTATATCTGCCATATTGTTATCTGTTGATACTCCTTGTAATATCATTTCAAAAGATAACATTACGGAATTTGCAATCTCACTGTTATGTTTTTTTATTATATCCGGCTGTACTTCCAGATTTTCAGCTATTTCTTCTATTGTAGGTTCTCGCATAAATTTATTTGCAAGTTCATCATAGGCTTTTGAAATATCTTTTGCCGTTTTTCTTACACGTCTTGGAAGCCAGTCCTGTTTTCTTAAATAATCTATATTTGCACATTTTATTTTGGCATAGGCATACGTTTCAAAACTTAAACCCTTATCAAACTCATATTTATCTATACATTCAATAAGAGTTATAACACCCTGATTCACCATATCCTCAACCTGTGCAAATGCTGCTGTATAACCTCTCATTTGCGAGGCTACTACTTTCGGAATATATAAATATTCCATTACAATATCATTTCTTAGGGCTTGGCTTGGATTTTCTTTATATTTCAACAACATTTTTATACCGTTGCTTTGCATATCATTAATCTTTTCTCCCAAGTCAAGTCCCCCCTTAATTTAATATAAGATATTTATATTGATATATTACCCAATGCCTGTATCTGTATATTATTATCAATTTCACTAAACGATAATACAACAATATTTTGGTAAAACTGGTCAACCAATTTTTTCACATACACACGTACAATGGGCGAAGTTAATATAATAACCTCCGGAACCAAATCTTTTATCTTATTGATTTCCTCACCCATAGCTGATACTATTGACTGAATTGTATTAGGGTCAAGTGCCAAATAAGAACCTGTATCCATTTTCTTTACAGACGACATTATTATATTTTCTATTTCCGCATCGATACTCAATACCTTTAACTGATTAGCAGAACTAAATTTATGTGATATAGAACGTTTTAACGCCTGTCTTACATATTCTGACAAAATATCCGTATCCTTTGTATTTGCACCATGGTCACCCAAAACTTCCAGTATTGTCTCCATATCTTTTATCGGTACACCTTCACGCAATAAATTACAAAGAATTTTTTGTAAATCACCTATTGAAATTACATTTGGTATGATATCTTCAACAAGCGGTGCATTTTGTTTTTTAATATTTGTAAGTATATTTCCAACTTCTTGACGTGTCAAAAGTTCGTGTGCATGATGTTTCAAAACTTCCGCAAGGTGTGTAATAATAACTGATGTTGGATCAATAAGCGTATAGTCTGCAAGTTCTGCCTTGGATTTTTTATCTTCACTTATCCATTTTGCAGGTATGCCAAATGCCGGTTCTATGGTATCAATACCTTCAATAGGCTCTGCCGTATCGGAAGGAGCAAGCGCAAGATAATGGTCAATAAGAACATCACCAATAGCTATTTGCTCACCTTTAAGTTTAATGGAATACTGATTTGGATTTAATTCACCGCTGTCGGTAAGCTTAATCGAAGGTATAACCATACCCATATCGTTTGCAAACTGCTTACGGAACATTACTACCCTATCAAGAAAGCTACCGCCACTTGCTTCATCAACCAGTGGAATTAAACTGTAACCAAACTCCATTTCTATCGGCTCTACATATAATAAGCCATATACGTTTTCTATATTTTTGTAAAAAGAAGCTTCACTTGTAATTTCTTCTGTTACAGATGGCATTTCTTCTTCTACTGCCTTAGAAATCTTTTTCTGTTTTTGAAGTAGCATTATACCCAGTGCAATAAGTCCACCGGACATAATTATAATTTGTACTGGTGGAAAACCTATAAACATAAGTCCAAACATTACACTGCCGGCAATAATAAGAACAATCGGCTGTGATAAGAATTGCTTTGACATATCTTGGTTAAGATTGTTTTCCGATGCCGAACGAGTTACTATCATACCTGTTGCTGTTGAAATCAAAAGTGCAGGTATCTGTGACATAAGTCCGTCACCGACTGTCGCATTACTGTATATATTCATTATGTCACTAAATGAACCAACATTTTGCATAAATCCCATTATTATACCACCAATAAGATTTATGAATGTTACTATGATAGAAATAATCGAGTCGCCCTTAACAAACTTTGAAGCACCGTCCATTGAACCAAAAAAATCGGCTTCACGTTGTATTTTTGATCTACGATATCTTGCTGTCTCCTCATCAATAAGTCCGGAACTTAAATCCGCATCAATAGCCATCTGTTTACCGGGCATAGCATCAAGTGTAAAACGTGCTGATACTTCCGCTACACGTTCCGAACCTTTTGTAATAACCACGAACTGAACTATAACTATGATTAAGAATATAATAAGACCCACGACAACATTGCCCTGAATAACAAATTTACCGAAAGTTTCAATAACCTTACCGGCATCACCCTGATTAGTCAAAATTTTTCTTGTTGAAGATACGTTAAGACCCAATCTGAAAAGTGTTGTAATAAGTAGTAATGATGGAAAAATAGAAAACTCCAACGGTTCTTTTATGTACATAGTTGTTAACAATATTACAAAAGAAACTGTTAAGTTAACTATAAACATCATATCCAGTAGTGCTGTCGGTAATGGGAAAATAATCAATAAAACTATCAGCACTACAAATATTGCAACAAAGTTGCCCATAAATGCAAATTTTTTATTTTTCAAAGTATTAATCAATCCTTTACGTATATTCGCCAATAAACTATACTTATATTAAGTATTATATATAAAAACAGTTAAAACTGTATTTTTCAAATTAATTATCTTTTAATTATCTCGTCACCAATAACATTCTTTTTATTTTTTAAATTATATACAAATGCAAGTACTTCTGCCACAGGTTGATAAAATTGCTCGGGAATTTCCATATCAATATCCACAGCGGCATATAGTCCACGCGCCAGCGCAACATTTTCCATAACCGTTACTCCGTTTGCCTCGGCAATTTCAACAATTTTAAGTGCTATTTCATCTTGTCCTTTTGCCACTACCTTCGGAGCTTGTGAATTTTCACCGTCATATTTAAGTGCAACGGCAAAGTGCGTCGGGTTACGTATAATAACATCGGCAGTCGGTACTGCTTGCATCATACGACTTTGTGCCATTTGTCGTTGTTTTTCTTTAATTTTACCCTTAACTTGTGGGTCACCTTCCATTTGTTTATATTCTTCTTTTATCTCATCTTTTGACATACGCAAATTTTTTTCATAATCCCACCACTGATATATATAATCACCAATAGCAAGGAATACAAATATCGCACCAGCCGTATTTATAATACTGAAAACCAAATCACTCAAAAACATTACACACGGTATTATTTCCATATCAAACAATCGCGGTAATGCGGATATTTTCTTTTTTACGGAATTATATATAATTATGACCAGTGCTACTATTTTTATTATTGATTTTAAGAGTTCTACTACACCACGTAGTGAAAACATACGTTTAAATCCGTTTATAGGATTTAGTTTACTAAACTTAAACTTTATGCTTTCAAATGTAACAAGCATTTTTGTTTGTGCAAATGTTGTAAGTATCGCTATAAGTCCTGACGCAAATAACATAGGACCTGAAACAAGTGCGATAATAATCAATGCGTCCATTCCCATATTAAACATATCGGATTTTACAATAAGTGTTCCTTCTTTTGCTATTGAAGAAAACATCTTTTGTATATATCCCATAAGTGTTGTTACAATAAAAGGCATCAATAGTTTAATAAGGTTAAACATTATAAGTAATGATGCAACTGCGAGAATTTCACTGCTTTGAAATACATTACCCTTTTTTCGTTCATCCTGCTTTCGTTTTGGGGTGGCTTTTTCGGTTTTCTCTCCTGCCAAACTATCGTTCCCCCTTTTTAATTACAAGTGCAATGTAAATAACTTTATATTAATCTATTTTAAAGAATATAAAACTTTTTGTGTTGTTTCGAGAAGTATTACCATATATCTATCCATAAAATTTGTAATAGGACCTGCAAATAAAAACAGCAGTAGAATTCCCAACAAAATTTTAAGCTGAATGTTAATAACAAAAATGTGTATTTGCGGTATTAATCGCATAAGTATGCCCATTGATACTTCAAGTATAAATTCGGTAACAATAAACGGTATAATCAGCCTCATTATCAATGAAAATGCACTCAAAAAGACCTGTACCACAAAATTAGATGCTTCAAGTATATTGATACCTAGTCCTATTGGAATAATCTTATATGAAGTTGCAAAAATTCTTATAAGTACCAAATGACTACCTGTTGAAAAAAAGTATAAAATGAACAGTATTTCCAAAACTCTACCGCTTAACGAAACCTGTATGCTACTACTTGGATCAAAAACTTTTGACATAGCCAAACCAAACTGCATATCTAGCATATCTCCCGCAAAATATAGCATATAGTAGAATAATCTAAATACATATCCACACATAAAACCCACTATAATTTCAGATAAGAACAAAAATGTGACATCTAGCGGAGTAATATTTTCCACAGGAGGAACCGTTCCTGAAACCAGTATTGTTATAAGAAGTGATAGTCCCATTGTCACACGTGTAGGTACATTTTTTCTTGTGATTACAGGATTAAATACTATCATAGATACCATTCTTACAAAGACAAGAACAAAAGTTGTTAATGAATCAAACTGTATACTCAACTTACATTCTCCTTTTAACTAATGGTATTTTTTTATAAATTACGCATAATTATAAATATTCTATCAACAAATTCTGAAAATACTGTCATCATCCATGAACCTGTAAATAAAAGTAAAAATGCTATACAAATGAGTTTTGGCACAAAAGTAAGCGTCTGCTCATGAATTTGTGTAGCTGCTTGAAAAATAGCAACTATCAAACCGATTAAAACGCTTACTAAAAGCATTGGTCCTGCTAATTTTAATGATACCATAAGAGCATCTGTAAGTATTGTTAATATTTGCCCCTGTGTCAATACTTTCTCTCCTTTTAGTTATATTAACGAAAACTCTGTGCCAATGTACCCAGTAGCAGTGTCCAACCGTCTACCAATATAAACATAAGTAATTTGAATGGCAGAGCAATCATCGCAGGGGGCAACATAACCATACCCATAGACATTAACAGACTGGATACAACAATATCTATAATTAAAAAAGGTAAAAATATTAAAAATGCCATTGAAAATGCCTTTGTCAACTCACTTGTGATGAATGCCGGTACAAGTATTGTTAAGCTCTCTTTTTTCAAAACTTCAATTGCATTTTCATTAGTAAATTTAACATCTGTTCTATTACCTATTGATAAAAACAAATTAAGCGACTTTTTATCAGTTTGTTTTATCATAAATTCTTTTAGTGGTTCCACTGCCCGTTCTATTGCCACTTCCTGTGTTATCTCTGCCTTTTTATATGGCTGATATGCATTTGTATTTATATCTTGCAAAACAGGTGTCATTATAAACAATGTCAAAAACAGTGATAAACCAATAATTATTTGATTTGGTGGTGATTGCTGCGTTCCTAATGCACTACGTAAAAATGACAATACTATTACTATTCTGGTAAAGCTTGTCATCATCAGTACAATCGTCGGCATAAGTGCAAGTACAGTAAACAGTATCATTATATCCAATACACCCATTGCTCCCGTTGCGTCAGCATCTGTTACGAAATCTATTTTTACACCCGTAGTTGACGCATATACAGTCATACCACCAAGTATGGCAACAAGACCAATAAATACCACAAAATATTTTGCAAATAATTTTTTTTGAACATTTAATTTTTCTTTTAGTTTTTTTAATTTTTCTTCATTAATTTTACTCATATTTTTTTTACAAATCACACATTTCCGTCTCCTTTATTGTTTTTACCGTCATTTTTATTTTTATTAAATGTTGATTTAAGGACTTCGGAGAACGGCATTACCGGATTTTGTAATATATATTTTTCACAATAATCATTATCTAATTCACAAACCTTGGTTATGGTATTTGATGACATAGCTATAAGCATAGTTTTATCCGCTACTTTTACTACGGCAAGAACCTTATCTTGTCCAATACTTACTTGATCAAGCACCTTTATTAACTTTCCTGCACCACTTATTCGTTGTTTTTTTGCAAGCATCTTTACGGAAAAATATGTTAAAAACAATATGAGTATAAGACAAATTAATGTCCATAGTAGTGTAAAAAAACTCATTGTACTGCTATCATTCATCAAATATCCTCCATTTGCAAAAAAATAAAATAATCACTTAGATAATACCGCATAATACAGATAGTGTATTTAATTAATATAAATCAAATACTGATAAGTGTTAATTGTGCGGTGTTACCTTATATTAAAACATATACCCTCATCGCATATATGGAGAAAAGCTATTTTCCCTCCATATATTTGTCTATGGGTATATATTTCTAACATAAATATTAATTATTTTATCAAATAAAAATTAAGCCAATACTTTTGCTACTGTTTGTAGTATTCTTTCCGGTTTAAATGGTTTAACAATAAAGTCCAAAGCACCGAAACGTATAGCATCAACAACCATAGCCTCTTGACCCATAGCTGAACACATAACAATTTTTGCTGAAGGGTCAGCAGCTTTTATAGCTTGTAATGCTTGTAATCCATCCATATTAGGCATTGTAATATCCATAATAACAAGATCAGGTTTTTCTGTTTGATATGTTTCAACAGCAAGTTTTCCATCAGAAGCTTCAATAATATTTGCGTAACCTTCACCTGATAATGCATTTTTAATCATCATTCGCATAAAAGCCGCATCGTCTACTACTAAAATCTTTTTGTCCATATAAATTCTCCTTTAAAATAAAATAATTCTTTTTTAAATAATTTAGTTAGCTTTTAATTAATCTGTTCCTTTTTCCAAGGAATCCAACAACTCTTTTGTACCTATAATTTCTGTTATACGTACACCAAAGTTATCATCAAGAACAACAACGTCGCCTTTTGCAAAAAGTTGTCCATTTACTATTATATCAACAGGTGAGCCGGCTTGCTTGTCAAGTTCTATAACCGTTCCCTGATTGAAATCCAAAATATCTTTAATCTTACGTTTTGCCGAACCTATCTCAACAGTAACCGCAAGTGGAACATTCATTATCAGTCCCATATTTCCGTTCATCATAGGTGCACCTTGTGGAGCAGCATGTGAAAAATCAGGGAATTGCGGATTCATAACAGTCATCTGTGGTTGCATTTGTGGTTGATTCATCATCGGCATACCATAAGGTGGATATGGATAATAAGGATTTGGTGGATAAGGTGGATAGTAACCTTGTTGTTCACCCATTTGTGCCATCATTGGTGGTTGTCCCATCATTTGTGGCTGTGCCATCATCTGTGATTGGTCCATCATTGGCGGTTGATTCATCATTTGTGGTTGGCTCATCTCCATCATTGGTTGTTGAGGTATTGTTGGCTGTTGTCCTGCAATTTGTTGTGATTGATCCATCACAGGTGATTGTTCCGGCTGAGGAGTTGCAACTGGTGGTGTATTTTGTTCAGCAAAAGTATCTTTCGATACAGCTGATTCTTGTTCAGGTTCTTTCAAAAATCTTGTTATTATTTCCTTAGCAAGTTCACAACTCATAATGCTTATAAACTCACTATCCATTATATTACCGATTTTAATTTTGAAAGTGATACTAACTATATCTGTTTCTTCCGGAAGACCAATAGCATTTTTAAATACATTTTTGTCTCTCATTATTTCAGCTGTCGGTGTACTTATATTTATTGGATATTCCAAGAAGTTTGACAGAGCTGTTGCCGACGAACCCATCATCTGATTCATAATTTCACAAGCCGCACTCATACTCAAATCATCAAAAACGAAATCATCAACCGGTGGCTCATCAATACCCATTAGTTGATTTAGTATAAGCTGCATATCTCGCTGGCTAAATACCATTACATTGGAACCTGTTATACCTTCTGTATAAACTATTTTAACCAATAATGCCGGTTCCAATTCTTTATAATCTATACTCGCTACATTTAAAACTTCAACTTCTGGTATGGTAATGATAACCTGTTTATCAAGCATTGATGAAATGGCAGTTGCCGCAGCACCCATGCTTATATTCATTACCTCTCCGATAGCATCAACTTCTATTGGAGTAAGTTTCATACTCATATTCTTTCCCCTTTTCATACAAGATTATCTTTTAGCTATCCCTGTTAATTTAATGGCTTTGTTATCTTTAACTTCACCGAGTTTTGCACTAAACCATGGTACAGAATCCACTTTAACAGTAATATCAGAATCTATACTTTTATTTAGTGGTATTACATCATTTACTTGCAAATTCAGTATATCACTAAGGTTTAATTTAACATCATTCAAAGTTACTACCATTTTTAAACTTGAATTGTTAACAGCTCTCTTTATTAATTGCTGACGTACAGATTCTTTTGTTTCATTGGTGATTCTCTGTGTCACTCTACCATATTTTGATGCAAAGTCGGCCATCATTTCTTCCAGACCCATAGCCGGAATACACATTGTTATTGCACCTTCGACTTTTTCAATCTTTACTTTTAGTGCAACAACAACAACTATATCCTCAGGAGAGTAAATCTGAATTAATCTGCTGTTTGTCTCTACACTTGCTAAGTGGCATTCATTATCCATATAATCTTTCCATGCCTCTTCCAAGTATTTAACCATTTTTCTAGACTCATGTGTCATAATCGCAACTTCTATTTCAGAAAAATCTCGATTTATTTGTACCGGCTCACCTGAACCACCAAGTAATCTATCTACCATATAATAAGCAATCTGTGGACTTATATCCATAAGCATAGTTGCAGTGCTTACATTTTTATTTTTAGGAGTAATATCAACTAGACTAATAAGTGCATTATCTGGAAGTGCATTATTAAATTCATAATAACGATATTCTTCTATTTGCAACACTTCTATATTACAAGATGAACGCAAAACACCTGATAAATATGAAGATAGCAAACGTCCGAAGTTTTCATGCAAGCTGTCCATTATTCTTAATTGTTCTTTTGTAAACTTCTTCGGAGAACGAAAGTCATAATTTTTTATCTTAGGTTCTTCAATTTTTACTTCTTCATCGATACCACTATTGCCAATATTTTTTAACAAAGCATCAATCTGTGATTGGGATAATATATCCGCCAATGGTATCCCCCCTTTTCCTTTATATAAAATTACATCAATAAGGGCAACGCCCAAAATTCATTAAACATTCGGACGATAGCCCAAAATACTTTTGTAATATTACATTACTATTTCTTTCAAAAAAATATCATATAATTTATTTATTATCAATTATTATTTTGTAGTTTCAGAAGCATTTTCACCTTGATTTTGTCCGTTAAGAACTGAATCAGGTATGGTCTCAAAATCTTTTATTATATCTTGATTGTCTTTTGGCTCAGTTGTACTCGGTTCAACTTCGACAATTTCACCGTTTCCCGATTCATTTTCATTGTTTACAGGTAGTTTCAAAGCATTTTCAAGTATTCCATATAATTCTTCTTGTGAAGTCAAATCCGCCTCATTACCTATAATAAACATTTCTACTCGTCTGTTTTTACTTCTTCCTTCAGGTGTGCTGTTATCTGCAATAGGATAATTTTTACCATAGCCACTGGCAACCAATTTCTTGCTGTCAAAATCATATTTATCTTCAAAATACATCAAAACGGCATTAGCTCTGTTTGTACTCAATATTCTGTCTGATACTTGATAATTCGCTATACCCGGATCCGCAGTATGACCACTAATTCTTACAAGCATTAGTTTATCTTCAATATTTTTAAGACATTTACCCATAAAATCCAAAATATCTATTGAATTATTTTTTATTATATCACTGTCAGGCAAGAAAAATATATTATCTTCAAATCTTATAAAAATTGTATTTTTCCCTGTTTTTTCAATACTGATACTATTAGACATTTCGTGTTGTGCCACATAAGCTTTCAGATATTCAAAAAGCTCATCAAAGGTTTCCGGCATAGATGTAGCCAAGTCTATCTCGCTTTGCGTTGTTGAACTTGCTTGACCATGATTTGAACCTATATCAGTACCATCTCCCTCAGGTGTAAGCACTATTTGGCTGGTTTCATTTCCTCTTGCTGTAAAGGCTCTGACCAAAAGCTCAAATTTTTCTTGTTCAACAGATGACATTGAAAAAAGCAAAACAAAGAATGTAAGTAGCAATGTCATCATATCACCATAGGTGTCCATAAAGTTATATCCGCCACTTTCTTCTCTTTGCTTTTTAGCCATATATCACACCACCTTTTGCTTTATTTTTAAAAACTATCATTATCTCTTTATTATTCATTTGACGATTCTTCAGTCTTTTTGTCCTTACCTTTTTTCGATTGAAGAACCAATTTTTCGAGTTTTTCACGTATAAAATTAGGATTCTCACCTGCCTGTATAGCCTCTACACCCTCACAAATAAGAACTTTACACAAATATTCTTCTTCGTGACGAATTTTTAGCTTATTGGCAACCGGTGTAAAGTACAGGTTCGCAATAAGACTACCATACAGTGTTGTTAGTAGCGCAACCGCCATTGACGGAGCAATAAGGTCGGGGTCACTCAGGTTTGCAAGCATATTAACCAGACCGATAAGTGTACCTATCATACCAAAACCGGGAGCGAAAGCTGCACCCTTATTATAGAACTCTCTGTCTTGTGCATGTCTGTCATCAAGATGTTCAAGTTCTGCCTGCAATAAATTATGTACTTTTTCGGGATCTACTGAGTCGACAACAAGCATAAGACTTGATTTAAAAAACTTATCTTTTGTCTCGTTCAGTTTGTCTTCCAATGACAGCAGACCTTTCATTCTTGCTTCTTTCGCAAAATCAACTATTTGGTCTATATATTCATTTGGATTGTATTTTGTTGGGAATAAACATATTTTTAAATGTTTACCTAATTTTGCAAACGACCTTCCCGGGAAAGCTATCATAAGACCTGCAATAGTACCGCCAACAGTAATAGCCAAACTTGGCGGATCCCAGAACTGTCCTAAGTTTCCCATTAACCAACTTCCTGTCGCACTATCGAAAACGATACCAAAAAATATCAAAAATATACCCAATACCCAACCAATGACGGTAAAAATATCCATAGCATCTAACTTCCTTTACCTATATATTTTATAATAAAATAATTAATTATTATAATTTATTGTTTTCTGTATTATTTTCTGTATTATTCGGATTTCTCATTCCGGTAGTAATAAGATTTCTAAATATCTCTTGGTGATATTTAATTGTCTTTTGTGTTACTTCTTCTCTTGTCTCTTTTACAATGTAAATCGGACCATTTGTTAATCGAATTGTTGTGTCTGGATTTTCATAAATTGTTTCTATTAAATCTGAATTTAAAGTAAACTCCGTTCCGTTTAATTTTGTCAGTTGTATCATATATTACTCATATCCTTCCAATTAAAATTCTAATGTCACTGTCATAGGGAAAAAAATATACTTTCCACAATACCTTATTTTATACCATTCTTATATATTATACAATAAAAAATATATAAATGTATATATATTTTTAAAAATTTTTTAATTTTTTTTTACATTTTTTTGCCTATGACAGTGACCTATCTATAAATATAGGTCACTGTTCATAAAATTTTGTTAAAAAATCATTAAATAATTATCGTTTTAGATTTACAAGTTCTTCAAGCATTGTATCTGAAACTGTTATCAAACGTGAATTAGCTTGATAAGCTCTCTGTGTTGTTATCATATCTGAAAATTCTTGTGACAAGTCAACATTTGATTGTTCAAGTGAACCTGTTGCAATTTGTCCGGCACCATCAGTACCCGGAACCGCAAAGTTCATAACACCACTGTTTGCTCCTGCTGTAAAGTATGTATTACCTGCTTGTTCAAGACCTTGTGGGTTCGCAAACGTAACAAGATCTATACGTCCAACAGCTATTTCACCGTGTACAGGGTGTTTTGCTACAATTATACCATCAGCGCCTACCATTATGCCGTCTAGGTCTTCGATACCTTGTACACCACCTTCTGTACCACCTGATAGTTTAAATGTCTTACTTCCAAGACCTATATCTTTTGACGGTGTTGAAGATGTAAATGTAATTTCACTTGCAGTAAAATTATGGTCAGGATCAGAAGTCCAAGGACCAGTTGGCGTAGTACCACCTTTATCAGTTTTATACTTATCCAACATAGCTGTAAATCCGGGGTGATTTATAATAATAGAACCATTATTACCTTTTAATAAAAGTTTACCTGAACCGGTTGCGCTGTTAGGTATATCACCTGTAAAAGTTCCTGCATTATCAGTTGTAACAGTTATTTCAAACTTTTTGTCTGTGTCATCATATTTAACTTCTATTTTATCAATTTTTGCTTCTGTATTTCCATCATTTACCTTAAAATCATCGCCAAGCTTATCTATTGACAATCCGGCATAAAAACCTGATGTCAGCGAACCTGTAACCTTACCTGGTTTTACAGCGAAGTTCTTACCGCAGATTTCTTCACCTGTCAAGTCTTTTATTTCTTTATCGGCAGTGATAGCAAATGCGCCTGCCGGATGTTCTTTACCACCGTTTTTCTCTTTGATTTTCTCATTGATTTTTGTTGAAAGAGCCGAAAGGTCAGTAAATTTTGCAGCAGGATTTATTTTAACAATTATACCACCGCCTGCTAGCAAGTCAACATCAAGATCTTGACCCAGAGGCAAAGAGCTGTCAGCAATAAATGACATACCCAAGTTACCATCTTTGGTTGGATTAGTCGATTTTATTGTAAATTTGATACCGTTAATTGTTTCCTCAACCTTCGATGCTGTTGGATCAACGGGAGGCACGTTTACTGTAATTCTCTCAGCAGAAGGTTCTCTGCCGAGTGGATCACCTGATACACCCAAAACAAAGTTACCCATTGAGTCAACAAGGTTGCCTTCTGCATCAAAGTTTAATTGCCCTGCGCGTGTAAAGAAAATATTACCATCAGGGTCTTGTACTTGGAAAAAGCCTTCGCCTGCAATTGCCATATCCATTGAACGACCTGTCATTGTAAATGAAGATTGACTTTGCATAACATCAATTGTTGAAAGTTGAGCACCATAACCTACTTGTGATGTATTTGTACCACCACGGTTTGCAGTAGCTTGTGAACCACCATTTAATCTTTGATAATAAACATCTTTAAAAGTGGCTCTACTGCTTTTGAACCCATAGGTACGAACGTTTGCTATATTGTTACCTATAACGTCCATTGCTGTTTGTTGTGCTTTCATTCCGGCAACGCCTGAATACATTGATTTAACCATCGCTTTTTTTTACTCCTTAAATTTAATTACTCAAATATAAAGAAAAACAGTATATTTTGCTTATCTGTCATTCAAAGCAAAAAAATAACTTCCCATAATGGGTCCGGCTATATGATAACTGTTCCGTCTATATTTGTAAATACATTACCATGCAGTTCGTCTCCGTTTACTGCTGTTATTACTTTTTGATTTTTTGCACTGACTATGTATGCAGTCTTATCTATAAGTATAAGTGTATCATCTAAGCCTTTTTCTTTTGCTATTTCTACACCTCTCGATAATCTTTGCATCTCTTTTTCAGAAATATTCAAATTTCTTTCTAAAACTCTTTCTGTTGCATGTTTTGAGAATTCCACAGGACTATTTGCAAGTTTGGCTTTTAACATTTCGCCAAAATTTATATTTTGTTTACTCTGTTCCGCCTTACAATCTATATTTTTGGTATTATAGTTAAGGTTACCTGTGGTTATGGGAATGGAAAAACGATTAACATTACGAATATCCATATTTATTCCTCACTATCGGGTTTAACTGTCTGCCTTATCTGTAATAAATGATATTTTCTTATAAACAAACTCTTTACCTGTTGCATCTTTTGCAATAATATTAGCATAATATGTTGTATTAGGCTCCAAGTCTTTTATTTGCAATTCATTAATACCTGTTTCTTCCAATTTTCCTACTCTTGTACCTTTTTTAACTTGTTCAACCGTATCCATATCAGGTGATGTGGAATAATAAACAGTATATCTCATTAAATCTGCATTACTGTCTTCCTCAGTTGTCGGTACTTCCCAGTTTACTGTTGCGCTTGTAGATGTAGTGTCCTGCAAAGACAAGCCATATTTTGTAATAACACTGTCTTCTGTATCACCGTTTGGTCTGTCATTTGGTTTTGGATGAATTTCCATTACTTGATTTAGGTCATAAGCAATACCTTTAACATAAACTTTGTATTCGCCACCTACCAAACTAACCTTTTCAACTATACCTGTTATACTGTCAACTCCACCCCCTATTTTGTGCTGAGCAACGGTTACGTTGTTTCCAACCATTGACATAACAAAGTTTGAACGTGAATAGTAAGCAAGTTCTTGCATTTGTTGCATTGCCGCTATCTGTGACATCTGTGTTACATATTGTGTATCATCAACAGGATTCATCGGGTCTTGGTTTTGCATTTGTGCTATCATAAGCTGCAAAAACATATCAACAGTAGGTGTCTTTGCAGATTCATCCTCATATACTGCATTAAAATTATTACCCTTTGATCTTGCAGATGTTGCTCCCAAAAGTTTATATTGTTCGGAATTTATGGCAGACATTGCCATTTTATTATTTAGTGTATTCACTGTTTTATCCTCCTTTCATCATATATATCTTGTAAGTGCCTTGCTCAATGCCCTTACATATTCTTCCATAGTAGTCATATCATTTGTATATGCCACATCTTCATAGTACTCAACATTTCTGTTATGATTTTGTTGTTGACTACCGCCTTGATTATTCTGCCCATTCTCTTGTGCAAAATTAAAACCGTTTGCTGCAACAAGGCTATTAACTTCCGCATTATATTGTCTTAATGACTCTTTCAGTGATTCTATCTCACTATTAAGTGCATTGTGTGCGTACTGGCTTGCAGTTATTATATCAAGTGATATTTTTCCGTTTACATCTGTCATTTTTACTGTAACTTGTCCCAAACCTTCCGGATGTAGCTTTATAACAATATTGTCATGTTTAAGCTTAATTCCCTCTTTAATTCCGTTTTCTATTTGCTCCATAATAATTTTTGGAGAAATCTCAGAAAGGTCTTGCATTGTTACAGTTGATGTATTCATAACTGATACCCCTTGTGCAAAACCACCTAATTCTGCCAAGTCTGATTGAGAAACAGCTTTTATCTTTGTTTCACCCATAATACGTTTTGCCTGTTCAATATTTTGATCAAACGACTTGATTATATTTTCATCTGTCTTTTTCTCTTTGTTTGTTTCAACTGACAAAACTTCCATAAATGGTTTTTGCTCAACTTTTGGCTCTTGTGATTGTTCTTCTGGTTGTACTACTGTCTTATCAAAAAGTTTGTTTAAGTCTAGCGCTTTAAAATTTGTTTCAACAGTATTTAACAATTCCTGATTATTTTCTACATCAACATAGTTTATATTTGAAATAATACCCATTAGCTGTGCCATCATCATTTGCATAGCTTCTGAATTATTTTTCATAATATCATCAAGCATTTTTTTGTCCATATTGATATTTGCAGTCAATATTTTCAAAAAAGAGTCTGTATTGCCTGTTTGCATAGCACCCGTTAATTGCTGTAAAAAATCACTGTTACCACCACTTGACATTCCCTGCATTTTCTGTGAAGCAGCCATATTAACAGCACTTGCCACGTTCATTGATATTGCTTCCATTTTTTCACCTACCTCTATAATATATAATATTTATGATTAAAATGAAACATAATTATTATATGTTTCATTTTATCAACTAATTTTTATTGGCATTTATAATTTGTTCTGCCGCATTATTACCAACAAGTTCCATTATTCTTTCTTGTTCTTCTTTTGACAGTTCAAAGTCAAATTCCTCTTGTTTTTTCTCTTTTAAATTTTCAAAAGCCTTAACCTCTTTTGACGCCTTAGTAACAACATCTCTTTGTCTATCTATCTTATATTCTATATTTTTTAGATTTTCAGTAACTTCTTCTATTTTTCTTTTTGCACTTTCCAATCGTAAACACAACTGTTTATACTCAAAAACTTCTATACCGTTTTGTACAGATATTTTTTGTTCTTCACAAAGCTCACTGTATATTTTTTTGTATCTGTCAAGTTCTTGTTCTATGTCGTTGCGATTGGCATACAGTTCCACAAGCACGTTTTTTTCTTTATCGAATATCGACTGTCTGTAATTTAAAATTCTTTCAAAAGAAAACTTAAACTTTTTCAAATTTCAATCCTCATAAAACTAAATCTATTATTCATTTAATATTGATGTTAATGCCGCTACGGTTTCTTCAAATGTAACTTTTTCATCAACACGTTGTTTTAAGAAATTATTTAATTTATCTATATTTTCAACGGCTCTGTCAAGTTCAGGATTACCACCACTTTTATATGCACCTATTGATATCAAGTCAACATTTGCATTATAAACAGCCAGCATATTACGAAGTTCCGATGCTGCCATTTTGTGCTCTGAACTTGCTATTTCACTCATCAGACGGCTTACGCTTGATGATATATCAATAGCCGGATAATGGTTTTTTGCAGCAACTTTTCTTGATAGCATAATATGTCCGTCAATAATACCACGTACTGTATCCGATATAGGTTCATTTGCATCATCACCTTCAACAAGTACGGTATATATTCCTGTGATAGAACCTTTTTCAAAGTTTCCGGCTCTTTCCAAAAGTCTTGGCAATACCTTATACATTGACGGTGTATAGCCTCTGGCAACCGGTGGCTCGCCTGTCGCCAGTCCTATCTCTCTCTGTGCCATACAATAACGGGTAAGAGAGTCCATCATAAGAAGAACATCTTTTCCTTGCTTTTGAAAGTATTCCGCAATAGTAGTAGCAGTAAGCGAGCATTTCGAACGCATCATAGCAGGTTGATCAGACGTCGCAACAACTAATACTGAACGTTTTATACCCTCAGGTCCAAGATCTCGATTAATAAATTCCAAAACTTCTCTGCCACGTTCACCAACCAGAGCTATAACATTCACATCTGCTTTAACATTTCGTGCAAGCATACCCATAAGTGTACTTTTACCAACACCACTGCCGGCAAATATACCCATTCTTTGTCCTTTACCTATCGTCAAAAATCCGTCAATAGCTCGTACTCCCATTTCTATCGGTTCTTTGATACTTGGTCGCAACATTGGGTTTGATGGCTCACCATCAATAAGCATTGTTTCCGTATATTCTATCGGTGGGCCTCCATCAAGCGGATTACCTAGTGCATCAATAGTTCTTCCTATCAAATTTTCGGTTACAGGCACACGCAGTCTTGTACCTGTATTTATAACTGTACTGTTTAGAGCAATACCATCTAAATCTTCGTATGGCATAAGGAGGATTTTATTTTCATTAAAACCAACAACTTCTGATAGAACCGTTTTATTTTTATTTATTTGTATTTTACACACATCACCTATACTACATGGCGGACCTATTGACTCTACTGTCATTCCTACAAGCTTATCTATACGTCCCATATATGTATAAAAGTCTTCATTCATAAGCATTTTTACAAATTTCTGTCTATCCAGATTATCCACCCCCCATACTTTCTTTAATTAATATTACTAATTATCAGCCCTTTTAAAATACTCAATTATATTATCTATTTGTTTATCAACAGATACACCCAGTATTTCTTTATTTGTAGCTACCACTGCACTATCTGTGTCCATATTAGTTGTATTTATTGTAACATTGTCCATAACAGACAGTTCTTCTCTTAATTTTTCAAGCAGTCTTTGTGACTCATTTGAAATAGTTACATCTATCCAGTTGGCATCTCGAACAACATCAACCGCACCCACTATCATATCTTCCATATTAAGTTCATCTTTATCCACCATACGATTAAGAACTTTTCTAGAAACTTGTAATACAGCCCACTTCATATCTCTTTCATAATTTGCTATAAACTCTTTTCTTTTTTCTTCCGCAAATAATATGAATTTTTGTATGTCATTGAGACATTCTTGTACTGTGTCTTTTGTATGAATAATTGCCTCACTTTTAGCTGAATTTAAGGCATCTTGATAGGCAGTTGCCTTAATTTTTTCTATTTCATTTTGAAAATCGGATAGCATATGGCTGTGTAGCTTTTCCGCATCTATTTTGCTATGTTCCACAATTTCTTCTGCCTCGGCTCTCGCTTGTTCCAATATATATTCTTTTTCGGCACGAGCTTCCTCTTTTGAAATTTCTATTAATTTAAAACGCTCTCCCTCAAAATCCATTCTTTCTTTTTCAAGTTTTCGTCTTTCATTATATAACATAGCATCTACTATACTTTTTTCTTGAACAACAGCCTCTTTTTGTTCTGCCGGCAATTTATCCAAATACTCTGCCAAATCATCATCAGAAAGATTTTGTATAGATTCAAATATTGTTCTTGGGATGTTCTCTTTATTAACAGCTACGCCTTGATTTGAAAATACTATTGATGAGGCTTTATATATACCATTATGCAATTACCTCATCCTTTCCACCCTTAGAAATTACTATTTCGCCTTCTTCTTCCAACTTACGAATAATTGCAACTATACGTTGTTGAGCTTGTTCAACATCACTCATACGTACATTGTGTAGATAATCCATATCACTCTGTACTGTCTCAGCCATTCTCTTGGACATATTCTTAAAGAATACGCTTTGAACATCTTGTGTAGCACCTTTAAGTGCAACAGCCAAATCTTTTGTATCTGTATCTCTGATAAATCTTTGAACAGACATTTCATCCAAAAATGCGATATCTTCGAATACAAACATAAGTTTTCTGATGTCATCAGCAAGAATAGGATCTTTCATGTTAAGGTCATCAAATATCTTCTTCTCCATACTTCTGTCAACATAGTTCATAATATCCGCTATGTAGTTTACACCACCCAAGTCAACCAAATCAACAGAAACAATACTTTCAACTTTTTGACTCAGAGTATTTTCCACAATATTCAATATCTCTGGTGAAGCCCTATCAAGTTTCGCTATTCTTTCAATAACATCTATTCTTAATTGAGACGGTAGCTCCGCTATAATATATGATGCCTGATCCGCCCTTGCATAAGAAAGCACTAATGCTATTGTTTGTGGATGTTCATTTTGTAAAATGTTCAATAAGTTTTTACTGTCAGCTTTTCTTACAAAGTCAAATGCTTTTGTTTTAATGGATTTGCTGACTCTTTCCATATATGCGGTTGCCTGTTGAGCACCAAAAGCCTTTTCCAAAACATCTTTTGCATACTCTACACCGCCCTCGCTGATAACCTGCTTTGTAACACAAAGACCATAAAAATCTTCCATTGTATTTTCAAGGTCCTCGGGAGACATACGTTCCATTTTTGCTATTTCAACAGAAAGCTGCTCTACTTCGTCTTCACGAAGATATTTATATACCTCTGATGCTTGTTCAGCTCCCAAAGCAACAATAACTGCGGCAGCTCTCTGCACCTGTGTCAGTTGTCCACTTGTTGTTGACATAATAATTATTCTTCCTCTCTAAGCCAAGTCCTAATTAAACTTGCTGTAATTTCAGGGTGAACTTTTGTAAATTCTTTAATTTCATTAGTAATACCCGATTCTTCTGTCTTACGTTTCTCAGCAGCCAATATAAGTTGTCTTTTCTTTTCTTCCATAGCTTGTTGCATTTTTTTGGTTTCTTCCTCAAAAGTTGAATCTTCACCAACCATTGTTGTTGTACCATCAGGAGCAACATACTCCTCAACATACATATATTTTTCTTTGTCTCTTTTTACTTTGGCTACAACCAACATAATTGTAACTATCAAAGCTACTATTAGTAGCAGTATAGTAACCATCATTGTCGGATCTTCAAGAATACTTTTAACTGTTTGTAACCAGTTATCTTGTATAGTTGGATCAGACATTGTTGTTGAAATTGCATTTTCTATTGAAATATTGCTAAGCGGAATATTTGTAGCCATTGACACTTGTTCTATAAGCTCATCTTTTCTTTGTTGTGTAAGCTCATATTTATCCTTAACCATTATTGCAATAGTTTTATTAACAACTTCCGCACTGCCTCTTTCTACTTGTTGTTTAATATAACTGACTACATAGTCTACATTTTTTTGATGATCAACTGCTTCGGGTATGCCATCTCCGTTTTTATCAACAACTATTGGTATATCTGTATTTTGTTCCTCACCTACTATGCCGCTTGTTGTCTTTGATGAATCCATTTTATAGGACTCTTCAACTTTTGTTATAACACCTGCTTTACTGTCGCCTTCCGGTTTATATTGAGTACTTTCACTAATCATTTTATCATAGTTTAGCTCAACAGTGGCAGAAACACGCATCTCATCAGGACCGTATTTAAGCGAAAGTTGTTTTGAAACTTTGTCTTCAAGAGCTTGCTCCATTTGTCTTTCAAGACCTAAACGAAGTATAGCTTCCTCCAAATCACTTGATGCGTCTGATATTTCATCAAGTCCAAACATCTCGTTATGTGTTTCAGAATTGACTACTGTTACATCTTTTGGATTCAATTTTGGAATACCTGTTGCCACCAAATTTTTTATTCCAGATACCTGTTTTTTGCTAAATTCGACACCCGGATACAGTGTAAGCAATACACTTGCTGTACTTTTGGCAGTATCCTGTTCCCAAACATAGTTCCCTGTTTGTGCCAAATTAATGGTTACTACTGCTTTATTAATTCCATGCATTCGCACAAGTGTATCTTGCACTCTGTTTTGTAGTTCGTGTACAAGTCCTACTCTCTTTTCAAACTCTGTTGATGTAAGTCCATTTACATCTGAAAAAACATCATAGCTCAGAGCAGTTTTAGGGTAACCCTTTGCTGCTAGCTGAATACGCAAAGTTTCAACTTCGCCCTTTGGTACTTTTATTGCACCTGTATTATCTAATTGTGCAGTTACACCCAAATCTTGCAAAACTGTATATACATCTGATGCCTCTTTTGGATCCAGACCTGTATACAAATTTACAAACTTACTGCTGGATAAATTCAACCACACTACTACCAATATTGAAAATAACAATATGCCAACACCGGAAAATATAAAAACTCCTCGCTTTTGCTTTGACATATTAGTAAAATATTCTTTCGTTGTATTAAACGACTTTTTAAGTTGTTCTTCCATTTCTACCTCAAAATTTATGTATTTTTTTACGATTTAATATTGTATTTAAAGATATTTTTAAAAAACAAGAACTACTATAAAGTAAATTATAGTAGTATTTCTATTATATTTGCATCCTCAGTATTTCATTATATGCATTTACAGCTCTTGATGTAAGTTCCACTGTAAATTCAAGAGCAGTTCTTGCCTTTGCAGCATTTATCATTACATTATGTAAATCATCTGTTTTGCCCATAGCCAATTCATAGCTATCCTGACTTGCTATTGCCTGTGCTTCATTTGCCTCACGCATAGCATTTGCCAACATATCCGCAAATGGTATGTTTTTTGTATTTTTATTTGTTGCTTGTGTAGCTGCTTTTGATTGTTGAATTTCACTGATGCTTGGCATTTGTGATATTGGTACAATAAACATTGTTCATTTTTCCTCCCTATTTTCAAAGTTTACAATATAAGTTTCAAAGTTTTTTTAAAATAATTATTTACCTATTTCCAATGCTTTCATAGCCATTGCTTTTACAACATTCAGCGCTGTAACATTTGCTTCATAGGCACGGGTTGCCACCATTAAATCAGCCATTTCTTCTGCTCTGTTAACATTTGGCATCATTACATAACCATCTTCATTTGCGTGTGGGTGACTCGGATCGTATACAGGAATAAAATCACTTTGATTTTCAACTATTTCTTTTACCCTTACACCGCCACCACTTACCTTATATTGTTCTTTTTGAAGTGTTTCCGAAAAAGTTATTCCTCTTTCTTCAAAAACAACTTGTTGTCTGCGATAAGCTTTACCATCGGGTCCTGTTGTATTTATGTTTGTAAGATTTTGCAAAATAATATCAGTTCTAACTCTTTCTGCTGTAAGAGCAGAACCCGCAATATTTAAACTATTTAAAAAAGCCATTTTTTCACCTCATAATATTATTTGCATGTATTTTTTATAACATAAGTCAATTTATTGTACTCACCATTTATTTTATCTACCATATATGCATATTGTGAATATGTTTTCCAGAGTTCTAACTGTTCTTTTTCCATACTTACATTATTACCGTCAACACGCATAGATGTTGATGGGTCATCGTAGACTACTGTTCTGTACGAAGCTTGTGTTTTCTCACCTGTTTCGCTGTATTTCGACATTACTTCAGCAAAATCAACATTTTTCGCCTTGTAGCCCGGTGTATCATAGTTCGCTATATTTGTTGATATAATTTTTGTTTTTAGCCATGCGGCATCTAAACCCTTTTGCAGTACCTGTCCCGACAAAGAAGTAAAATTCATAATATACTCTCCTATATGTAATATATTTCATTTTTTTATATTTATATTAATTTAACACTTATATATTAATAATTTATGTACGATTTTCCTATGTTAATCCCCTTACATTATAC